>JBKGXY010000030.1:0-19473 GCA_046546415.1 Ectothiorhodospira sp. | reverse complement strand
TCCCCCCGAAGCTTCTCGAGCCCCTGGAATACCTCCCCCCGCAGCTTTTCGATCTCCTGCTGCAGACGGCCTTCCATCTCCCGGGTCTCGGACCGCAGTTGCTCGATCTCCTGCTGCAGCTGGCCTTCCATCTCCCGGGTCTCACCCCGGAGCTTTTCGATCTCCTGCTGCAGGCGGCCCTCCATCTCCCGGGTCTCGGACCGCAGTTGCTCGATCTCCTTCTGCAGGCGCAGTTCGCTCTCCCGAACGGCCGCACCGGTGGCCAGGTCGGTCACCTCGGGGTAGCGCTGTTCCATGTGCTCGAAGGCCTCGGCGATCACCCGGGCGCGGGCCCGGTCATCCGGGGCACTGGAGAGCTGTTCGTAGAGATCGATGACGGAGGTCATTGCGCGGCATATACCAGCGACAGGTTGTATGTAAAGTATTCCATGACGGAACGTCCCCGGAAAGGCCTCCCGGCATCACAAGGGCGGTACCCGGCGAGCCCGGGTCCGCCCTTTTCAGACCACCGGCGCCCGGATGCACCAGGCCGCGGGGGATCAGCGATGGTATTCGGTCACCCGCTCCACCTCATTGCGGGAACCGAGCACCACGGGTACCCGCTGATGGATATCCTCGGGGGGGACGGTCATCATGCGTTCGCGACCGGTGGTGCAGGCGCCACCCGCCTGTTCGATGATAAAGGCCATGGGGTTGGCCTCGTACATCAGGCGCAGCTTGCCCCCCTGTCCCTTGGCCTTGATCTTGCTGTCCAGGGGATACATGAACACCCCTCCACGGGTCAGGATGCGATGCACCTCGGCCACCATGGAGGCGATCCAGCGCATGTTGAAATCCTTGCCCCGGGGGCCGTCCTTGCCCTGCAGGCACTCCTCGATATAGCGCTTCACCGGGGGCTCCCAGAAGCGCATATTGGAGGCATTGACGGCGAACTCCTCGGTATCCTCCGGGATCTGCACATTGGAATGGGTGAGCAGGAACTCACCGAAATCCCGGTCCAGGGTGAACATGTTGGTCCCCTTCCCGGTGGTGAGCACCATCATGGTGGAGGGTCCATAGACACAGTAACCGGCGGCCACCTGTTCGGTGCCGGGCTTGAGGAAATCCTCCTTGCCCGGGTTCTTCACCCCGGCCGGGGCCTTGAGGATGGAGAAGATGGTCCCCACGGAGACGTTGACGTCGATGTTGGAAGACCCGTCCAGGGGGTCAAAGAGGACCAGATACTTGCCGCGGTGGGCCTCCCCGGAGAGGTGATGCACGTCGTCCATCTCCTCCGAGGCCAGGGCGGCCACATGACCGTTATGGGCCAGGGCCTCGATGAAGATGTCGTTGGAGATGACGTCCAGCTTCTTCTGCTGCTCCCCCTGGACGTTCTCGGATCCGGCGGTGCCCAGCACCCCCACCAGATCCCCCTTGTTGACCAGGTCGGAGATCTTCTTGCAGGCCACGGCGATGTCGTTGAGCAGGCCGGTGAATTCCCCGGTGGCCCCTTCGAACTGCCGCTGGGTCTCGATGATGAAATTGGTGAGCGTGGTTCCGATATACATGACGTTTCCCATGGTGGTGTGGATCAATCCCGGCGCGGAAGGCTTGTTGTGGTTGTCCCGTACTTGGCGGGCCGCGCATCACGACCGGTGATATTAACAGAACGTTTCGGCCTGTCCCATGCACCACACACCCCGCCCACTTGCTTGCAGGGCGCGACCCACCCAAGATACGGGATCACCATATCCCGCTTCCGGTCATGCCCCGCCGGGGCACAGACCGGGGACCCTGGCGACCCACCACCCAAGCAAACCCGAACGGAGTCCAGCCCATGCCCAGCACACCCGAGACCGCACCCACCCCAGGCACCACCAATCCGAACACCGGCGCCGCCACAGCAGACCCCCGGGCCCCTGTCTCCCTGCCCCCGGCCCTGGAGGGGGAGCGTCGCACCCTCGGGGGCAAGGCGGGCCCCCTGTGCTATTACCATGATGCCCCTCGCGGCAAGGCCCAGAGCCCCATCCCCCTGCTCCTGATCCACAGCGTCAACGCCGCCGGCTCCGCCTACGAGGTCAAGCCGGTCTACGACCACTACACCCCGCAGCGGCCGGTCTATGCCCTGGAGCTTCCGGGCTTCGGGGGATCGGACCGCAGCGACCGGGACTATACCCCACGGCTGATGACCGACGCCGTCCACGCCATGGTGGAGGAGATCCATCGTCACCACGGGGATGGCCCCATCGACGCCCTGGCCCTTTCCCTGGGCTCGGAGTTCCTGGCCCGGGCCGCCCGGGAGAACCCGGAGGCCTTCCGCACCCTCGCCCTGGTAAGCCCCACGGGGTTCTCCGGAACACGCCGCCTGGATGGAACGGAGGAAAGCACCCGCGGCATGCCCTGGCTGCACGCCCTGCTGGCCCGCGGCCCCTGGAACCGCGCCCTTTTCAACGCCCTCACCCGGCGTGGGGTCATCCGCCACTTCCTCAACAAGGCCTTCGGCTCGCGCAGCATCGACCTGGGGCTGCTGGAATACAGTGTGGCCACCACCCGCCAGCCCGGGGCCCAGCACGCCCCCTATCATTTCCTGGCCGGGAACCTCTTCAGCCGGGACATCACCACCGTGTACGAATCCCTGCCGATGCCGGTCTTCATGTGCCATGGGGAGCGCGGTGATTTCGTGGACTTCCGGGGCAAGAACGCCATCGAGGGGAAGGACAACTGGCAGGTGCATGAGATGCCCAC
Source organism: Ectothiorhodospira sp. (assembly GCA_046546415.1). GTDB lineage: Bacteria > Pseudomonadota > Gammaproteobacteria > Ectothiorhodospirales > Ectothiorhodospiraceae > Ectothiorhodospira. The sequence continues at coordinate 16,749 of JBKGXY010000030.1, read as the reverse complement.
CGGGGCCCTGCCCTACTTCGAGCGGCCGGAAGGGTTCATGGATCTCTACGATGCCTTCCTGAAGCAGGGCTGAATCCGGCGTGGACGCCATCCAGGCCTATCTGCTCTTCCTGGCCAAGGCCGTGACCGTGGTGGTGGCGGGGCTGGTGCTGGCATCCGGACTGGCCGGTGCCGCCGGGGCCGGACGCGGCAACCCCCGGGATCGCCTCGTGGTGCGCCGCCTCAATGACCGCTACCGCAGTTTCGAGCGCACCCTGAAACGCCACACGGCGCGTCCATGGGGCTGGCGGGAACGGCTGCGGGCCCTGCGTCGCAACGAGGCCCCAACCCGGGCCCCGGGGTCACAACGGCCCCGGATCTACGTGCTGCGCTTCACCGGCGACCTGCGGGCCGCCCAGGTGGAGAGCCTGCGGGAGGAGGTCACCGCCGTGCTCACCCAGGCCCGCCGCGACCTGGACCGGGTGGTGCTGATCCTGGAGAGTGGGGGCGGCATGATCCCCCACTACGGCCTGGCCGCCGCCCAGGTGCAGCGCCTGCGGGAGGCGGGTGTGCACATCACCGTCACCGTGGACCGCATCGCCGCAAGCGGCGGCTATCTCATGGCCGCCGCGGGAGACCACATCGTGGCCGCCCCCTTCGCCGTGATCGGCTCCATCGGGGTGGTGGCCCAACTGCCCAACCTGCACCGCTGGCTCAAGCGCCGGGACGTGGACATGGAGGTCCTCACCGCCGGCGAACACAAGCGCACCCTGACCCTGCTGGGACGCAACACCCCGGAGGGACGGGCCAAGCTCCAGGAGGAACTGGAAGAGGCCCACGGGCTGTTCAAGGACTTCCTCGCCCGCCACCGGCCGGGGCTGGACCTGGACCGGGTCGCCACCGGCGAATACTGGTACGGGGAGCAGGCCCTGTCGCTGGGGCTGGTGGACGCGCTGGACACCAGTGACGGTATCCTGCAGGGGCTGGCGGGAGAACACGACCTGTACGAGGTCACCTGGCAACGGCGTCAGCGCCTGGGACAGCGCATTGGCGGGGGCATCGGCCGGATCCTGGAGCGGATCGGGTTGGGATAAAAAAACGCCGCCGGGTCTCCCCGGCGGCGTCCCTGAATCTGGTCGGAGTGAAAGGATTCGAACCTTCGACCCCCGCCTCCCGAAGGCGGTGCTCTACCAAGCTGAGCTACACTCCGAATGCGCCCATCCGGGGCTGGCCCCGGCAGGTCGCATATTTTGCTACGAAGAGGGTTGGATGTCCAACCCTCAGTAGCCCCGACCCACGGAAAAGCGCGCCAGGGAGGCCATGGCCTCCCTGCAGGGGCTCTCAGGCAGGACCGAGAGGCTCCGCACCGCGTTCTCCGCCTCCCGCTCCGCGACCTGGCGGGTGTACTCGATGGAATCACAGTCGGTGATGGCGGACAGGACCCGGTCGGCATACTCCCGTCCGCCCTTCTCGATGGCCTCGCGCACCAGGGCCTTCTGCGCCTCGCTGCCCACGCGCATGGCATGGATCAGCGGCAGGGTGGGCTTGCCCTCCGCCAGGTCGTCCCCCATGTTCTTGCCCATCTCCTCCCGCGTGCCACTGTAGTCCAGGACATCGTCGATCAGCTGGAAGGCGGTGCCCAGGTGCATGCCGTAGGCGGCCAGGGCCTGTTCCACGGCGGGGTCCTGCCCGGCAAGGACCGGCCCCACACGACTGGCGGCATCGAAGAGCTTGGCGGTCTTGGACTGGATCACGTGCATGTAGCGCGCCTCGGTGGTATCCGCGTCGTGGCAGTTCAGGAGTTGCATCACCTCCCCCTCGGCCACGGTACTGGTGGTGTGGGAAAGGATCTCCATCACCCGCATGTTGCCGATATCCACCAGCATCTCGAAGGAACGGGAATAGAGGAAGTCCCCCACCAGCACGCTGGCCTCATTACCGAAGCGGGCGTTGGCGGTCTCGCGGCCCCGGCGCATCTCCGAGGCGTCCACCACGTCGTCGTGCAGGAGCGTGGCGGTATGGATGAACTCGATCACCGCCGCCACGTCGATGTGGTTTCCCCCTGCATACCCCGAGGCCCTGGCCGAGAGCAGCACCAGCATGGGGCGCAGACGCTTGCCGCCGCTGCCAATGATGTAGTGCCCCAGCTGATTGATCAGCACAACGGGGGATTGCAGTCGCCGGCAGATGCAGTCATCGACCGCCTTCATATCGTCGGCGACCAGGTCGCGTATCTCGTTGAGTTCCATGGACGGAATCTGTTTACTCGGGGAGGGAGCCTTCGGCATGCTAGGAATGGAGCCAGGGGGTGTCAAGGCATCCACCGGGTTTCCGCTGGCGGGGGATTTGACCGGGACGCACCGCGAGGGTAAACTTCCGCGTCTTTGGTTTGAAGCCCTTTTCGGAGATCGTCAACGATGTACGCGGTTATCGCTACCGGTGGCAAGCAGTACCGGGTTGCCCAGGGCGACGTGCTCCGTGTCGAGAAGCTCGACGCGGAGGCCGGCGCCTCAGTGGAATTCGACAACGTCCTGCTGATCGGCAGCGGCGAGGAGGTGAAGGTGGGCACGCCCAGCGTCGAGGGCGGCAGGGTGACCGCGACCGTCAAGGCCCATGGCCGGGGCGAGAAGGTGGAGATCGTCAAGTTCCGCCGCCGCAAGCACTCCCGCAAGCACATGGGGCATCGCCAGCATTTCACCGAGGTGGAGATCACCTCCATCGCCGGCTGATCATCAGGAGGTAGGCACAGATGGCACACAAGAAGGCAGGCGGCAGCACCCGCAACGGCCGCGATTCAGAGAGCAAACGCCTCGGGGTGAAGCGCTTCGGTGGCCAGGCCGTCCTGGCCGGCAACATCCTGGTGCGTCAGCGGGGCACGCAGTTCCATCCCGGCCTGAACGTGGGATGTGGCAAGGACTACACCCTGTTCGCCAAGTCGGAAGGGAAGGTGGTCTTCGAGACCAAGGGCCCCAAGGGCCGTAAGTACGTGAGCGTACTGCCGGCCTGAGCCGCACCGACAGTCCGGCATCCTCGCCCGAAAGCCCCGGCCGCCCGCCGGGGCTTTCTTCGTTGAGGGGAAGGCCCCCTGTCCCCCGGGCGCCGGGCGACGTATCCTGATGACCTGCACCTGGAAATCCGAGCCATGAAATTCGTTGACGAAGCCACCATCAAGGTCAAGGCCGGGGACGGCGGTAACGGCTGCGTCAGCTTCCGGCGGGAGAAGTACATCCCCTTCGGCGGACCCGACGGGGGCGACGGAGGGGACGGCGGTTCGGTCTACCTGGTGGCCGGACACGGCCTGAACACCCTGGCCGACTTCCGTTTCCAGCGTCACTTCGAGGCCCGGCGGGGCGAGAACGGTCACGGCCGCAACATGACCGGGCAATCCGGGGCCGACCTGGAGATCCCCGTGCCGGTGGGGACCCTGGCCTACGACGCCGATACCGGCGAACTCATCGGGGATCTGGTGGAGGACGGGCAGCGCCTGCGGGTGGCCCAGGGGGGGTACCACGGCCTGGGCAACACCCGCTACAAGAGCTCCGTAAACCGCGCGCCGCGCCAGTCCAAGCCCGGCACCCCCGGCGAGCACCGCGCACTGCGCCTGGAGCTCAAGGTCCTGGCCGACGTGGGCCTGCTGGGCCTGCCCAATGCCGGCAAGTCCACCCTCATCAGCCGGGTCTCGGGGGCGCGGCCCAAGGTGGCGGATTACCCCTTCACCACCCTGCACCCCAATCTGGGGGTGGTGCGCGTGGGCCCGATGCAGAGCTTCGTCATGGCCGACATCCCCGGCCTCATCGAGGGCGCCGCCGAGGGGGCCGGGCTGGGGATCCGCTTCCTCAAGCACCTGGCCCGCAACCGCCTGCTGCTGCACCTGGTGGACGTGGATCCGCCAGACCCCGGGCAGTCACCGGCCCGGGCCGTACGGACCATCGAGCAGGAGATGGCCGGCTTCGACCCGCAACTGCTGGAACGCCCCCGCTGGCTGGTCCTCAACAAGGCCGACCTGATCCCCGAAGACCTGCGCCCGACCCTGCGCGACGAACTGGTGGCCGAACTGGACTGGAAGGGGCCGGTCTTCTTCATCTCCGCCGCCACCGGCGAGGGCACAGAGGCGTTGGCGCGGGAGGTCATGAGATACCTGGAAGAGCATGCCACTGACACGTCGACAACTGGGTGAATCCCGCCGCTGGGTGGTGAAGATCGGCTCCGCCCTGGTCACCGGAGACGGCCGCGGACTGGACCGGGAGGCCCTGGCGGGCTGGGCCGAACAGCTGGCCCGTCTCCGGCGCGAGGGGCATGAGATCATCCTCGTCTCCTCCGGGGCCGTGGCCGAGGGCATGACCCGCCTGGGGTGGACCCGCCGCCCCAGCGCCCTGCATGAACTCCAGGCTGCGGCGGCGGTAGGGCAGATGGGCCTCGTTCAGGCCTACGAGTCCCATTTCACGCAGCATGGCCTGCATGCCGCCCAGGTGCTGCTCACCCACGACGACCTGGCCCACCGCCAGCGCTATCTCAACGCCCGCAGCACCCTGCGGACCCTCCTGCGCCTGGGGGCCATCCCCGTGGTGAATGAGAACGACACCGTGGCCTCCGAGGAGATCCGCTTCGGCGACAACGACACCCTGGCCGCCCTGGTGTGCAACCTGGTGGAGGCCTCCCTGCTGGTGATCCTCACGGACCAGCAGGGCCTGTTCGACCGGGATCCGCGCACCTTCCCCGATGCCCGCCTGGTTTCCGATGGCCAGGCCTCCGATGCCGACCTGCTCAAGCTGGTGGCCCCCACCTTCGGCCGCCTGGGCAGCGGCGGTATGGCCACCAAGCTCACCGCCGCCGCCCGTGCCGCCCGCTCCGGCACCCACACCCTCATCACCTCGGGCCGGAATCCGCGGGTCCTGGAGCGCATCGCCGCCGGCGAGCAGCTGGGGACCCTGTTGCGCCCCGACCAGGAACCCATGGCGGCCCGCAAACAATGGATCGCCGGACAACTGGTCTCCAGGGGGGAGGTGATCCTGGATGCGGGTGCCGCGCGGGTCATCCGCGAGGCGGGCCGCAGCCTGCTCCCCGTGGGGGTCACCCACGTCAAGGGCCGCTTCTCCCGCGGCGAAGTGGTCACCTGCCTGGACCCGGACGGACGCCCGGTGGCACGGGGGCTGGTGAACTACGCCGCCGACGAGGCACGGCGCATCATGCGCCGCCGGGCAGACGAGATCGAGTCCATCCTGGGCTACGTGGACGAACCTGAACTCATCCACCGGGACAACCTGGTACTGCTCTGAGGGATGCCCCCCCACACCCTGGAGCCCCGTCATTCCACCTTGATGTACGCGAATCCCTCGTGCTGAAGCTCCGCCAGGCGCACCACCCCCGAGGGTACCGTGGTCACCCCCTCATAGAGGTCCTCCCGGGACAATCCAGCGGCCTTCCGGGTGATATCACACAACTCCACCTTCACCCCATGCACGTCCATCAGGCTCCCGAGCCGACCCTTCAGATCGTCCCTGGCCTCCCGAAGGGCCTCGTCCGCAGCGAACGGGGTCTCCTTCAGGGGATCGTCGGTGACGAAACGGATCCCGTGGGAGACCACGACGATGCGGATATCCGCATCCAGGAGTTGGTCCTGGTAATGCATCGCCATGTTGTGGATGCTGGTGAGCATGGCGCTGAAGCGGCGCGGGTCGGAGAAATCCGCGTGATACACCACCCGCGCCTGGGCATCCGCGGCCATCCCCCACTGCGGGACGGCCAGCCCCAACACCAGCAACAGCCCCCAGAGCCAGGCCCCGGGGCGCCCCGCGCCCGACTTCCGTCTTCCGATCATCGAGATGCCCTCCTGTAGCGATGGGATGGCGGGTCATACACCCGCAGGTCTTAGCCTGGCAAGGCATTTGTGTTTTATCAAGATCACCGTACCACCCCGCCAGCGGCCCAACCCCTCGCGTTCCTTGAAGGCCCCGGCCTGCCTTGACAATGCCCCTGGCCCCATGCAAAATTCCCGGCCTTTCCGGAACCGACCCGAATATTCAGGAGATCACCTTGGCCAACATCGCCTCCGCCCGCAAGCGTGCCCGTCAGGCCGAAAAGAACCGCCACCAGAACATGGCCGTGCGTTCCCGCTTCCGCACCGCCGTGAAAAAGGTGCTGAAGGCCGTGAAATCCGGGGACCGGGAAGGGGCCACCGAGGCCTATCGCGCCGCGGTGCCGGTCATCGACAAGACCGTCTCCAAAGGCGTGATCCACCGCAACAAGGCGGCCCGGCACAAGAGCCGCCTGAACGCCCGTATCCGAAGCCTGTAAGCGGCCCTTTTCAGACTCCCGCCGCGCACCCCTTTCGGAGAGGGCGCGGCCCCACGCAGGGGGTGATCCCCTCGGCCTGAAGCAGCCGGGGGTCGCCCCCGCGAGCGGATCGATGCCGCACCCCCAGCCAGGCCGCTCCCTGGCAAACCAGCGGGGTCGGCAAGTCCGCCCCCCCTTTGGCCCCGCCCATGAGCCGGCTGATCCAGTCCACCGCCGTCGTCAGCGCCATGACCCTGGTGTCCAGGCTCTTTGGCTATGTGCGGGACATGGTACTGGCGGTGACCTTCGGCGCCAGCGGCGCCACCGACGCCTTCTTCGTCGCCTTCCGTATCCCCAACTTCCTGCGCCGACTCTTCGCCGAGGGGGCCTTCGCCCAGGCCTTCGTCCCGGTCTTCGCCGAATACCGGGAGCGACGGGGGCGAGAGGCCCTGCGGGATCTGCTGGATCACGTCAGCGGTACCCTGGCACTGACCCTGCTGGCCATCACCGCCGGGGGCATCCTGGCCGCCCCCTGGCTGATCCACCTCTTCGCCCCGGGCTTTGACGGTGACACCGGCCGCCACGACCTGGCGACCTCGATGCTGCGGATCACCTTCCCCTATCTGCTCTTCATCTCCCTGACCGCCATGGCCGGGGGCATCCTCAACAGCGTGGGGCGCTTCGCCGTGCCCGCCTTCACCCCCGTGCTGCTGAACCTGGCCCTCATCGGGGCCGCCCTGCTGGCGGCCCCCCGGTTCGAGGAGCCGGTGGTGGCCCTGGCCTGGGGGGTCTTCATTGCCGGGGCGGCGCAACTGCTCTTCCAGGTGCCCTTCCTGGCCCGGGAGGGCCTCCTGCCCCGACCCCGCCTCAAACGGGCCCACGAGGGGGTGCGACGCATTATCCACCTGATGCTCCCGGCCCTGCTGGGCACCTCCGTGGTGCAGGTCAACCTGCTGGTGGACACCCTCATCGCCTCCTTCCTGGCCACCGGGTCCATCAGCTGGCTATATTTCTCCGACCGCTTCGTGGAACTGCCCCTGGCCCTGTTCGGCATCGCCATCGGCACCGTCATCCTCCCCCGGCTCTCCGGGGAACACGCGGCCCGCGACCCGGCGGCCTTCAGCCGCACCCTGGACTGGGCCCTGCGCCTGTCCGTGCTCATCGCCCTGCCCGCCGCCCTGGGGCTCGTGCTGCTGGCCACGCCCATCCTCGCGGCCCTCATCCAGTACCGGGAGTTCCTGCCCTCGGACACCGCCATGGCGGCCCTCTCGCTCATGGCCTACGCCCTGGGGCTGCCCGCCTTCATCCTCATCAAGATCCTGGCCCCCGGCTATTTCGCCCGTCAGGACACCCGCACCCCGGTAAAGGTGGCGGTGATCGCCATGCTGGCCAACATGGGCCTGAACCTGGCCATCATAGCCCCCTGGATCGCCCTGGACCGGCCCGGGCCCCATGCCGGCCTGGCCCTGGCAACGGCCCTCTCCGCCTACCTGAACGCCGGACTCCTGTACCGGGGGCTGCGCCGAGACGGGGTCTTCTCCCCCCGGCCCGGCTGGAGGGCGCTCCTCCTGCGCACCCTCCCGGCCCTGGCGGCCATGGGGATATTGCTCGCGTTCCTGGCCCCTCCGGCGGCCCTGTGGACCACCTGGGACGCCCCGACGCGGGTGGCGATCCTGCTGGGCCTGGTGGCGGCCGGGGCCACCACCTACGCGGTCGTCCTCCTGACCCTGGGCCTGCGGCCACGGCAGCTGCACCTGCGCTGACGCCCCGACCTTGCCTCACGACCGGTTGCACCGCGTATAATCCATCCTTTTGCGAATCTCTCCATGGAACTGATACGCGGTGCCCACAACCTCAGGGCCCGGCACCGGGGGGTGGTGGCCACCATCGGCAACTTCGATGGGGTCCACCTGGGGCACCAGGCGGTGCTGGGGCAGCTGGCCGAAAAGGGGGCCGAACTGGGGCTGCCCACGGTGGTGATCACCTTCGAGCCCCTGCCCCGGGAGTATTTCCTGGGGCAGAAGGCCCCGCCGCGCCTGCAACGCTTCCGGGACAAGCTGCTGGCCCTGCGGCGCTTCTCCGTGGACCGGCTGCTGTGTCTGCGGTTCGATGCCCGACTGGCGGGGATGGCCGCGGAGGACTTCATCGAGCACCTGCTGGTGGATCGCCTGGGGGTGCGCTACCTGGTGGTGGGGGACGACTTCCGCTTCGGCCACGGCCGCAGCGGTCATTTCCAGACCCTGCAGGAGGCCGGGCGCACCCGGGGTTTTGAGGTGGCCCACATGCACACCTTCCACATCGAGGGCGGACGCGTCAGCAGTACCCGCATCCGCAGGGCCCTGGAGACGGGACGCATGGACACGGCGGAGAAGCTGCTGGGGCGGCCCTACCGCATCAACGGCCGCGTCGCCCACGGCGACAAGCAGGGCCACCGGCTGGGCTTCCCCACCGCCAACCTGCGCCTGGGCCCCAACCCCATGGCGGTCCGGGGGGTCTTCGCCGTGGAGGTCTTCGGCGTCCCCGGCGAGCCGCTGCGGGGGGTGGCCAACGCCGGCCGCCGTCCCACCCTGAATGGCCTGGACAACCGCCTGGAGGTGCACCTGCTGGACTTCCAGGGGGAGCTGTACGGGCGCCACCTGCACGTGGACCTGCTGCACCGCCTGCGGGACGAACACCGCTTCGACACCCTGGAGGCCCTGCAGGCCCAGATCGCCCGGGATGTCCGGGAGGCCCGGGCCTTCTTCCAGGGAAACGACGCCCCCGCATCCACGGACACCCCCCGGGACGGCACGCCGGACTGATTCGAGGTAACCCAGCTTGAAGCCCGACTACAAAGACACCCTGAACCTCCCCAAGACCGACTTCCCCATGCGGGGCAACCTGGCCAGACGGGAGCCCGAGATGTGTGCCGCCTGGGAGCGGGACGGCCTCTATGAACAGATCCGCGCGGCCTGCGCCGGGCGGCCACGGTTCATCCTGGCCGATGGACCGCCCTACGCCAACGGCGACATCCACATCGGCCACGCGGTGAACAAGATCCTCAAGGACATCATCGTCAGGAGCCGCACCCTGGCGGGCTACGACGCCCCCTACATCCCCGGCTGGGACTGTCACGGCCTGCCCATCGAACTGCAGGTGGAACGCGCCCGGGGCAAACGGGCCAAGGCGGAGGATCCCCGGTCCTTCCGCGAGGCCTGCCGGGCCTACGCCATGGAGCAGGTGGAACGCCAGCGCCGCGACTTCAGGCGCCTGGGGGTGCTGGGGGAATGGGACCGCCCCTACCTGACCATGGACTACACCAACGAGGCGGACATCATGCGCGCCCTGGGGCGCATCATTGAACGGGGCCACGTGGTCAAGGGACACAAGCCGGTGCACTGGTGCGTGGACTGCGGCTCGGCCCTGGCCGAGGCGGAGGTGGAATACGAGGACAAGACCTCCGTGGCGGTGGACGTGCGCTTCACCGTCCTGGAGGAGGAGGACCTGCTGCGGCGCATGCAGCTGGAGGGGGATGCCGGCGAGGGCCCCGTGAGCGTGGTCATCTGGACCACCACCCCCTGGACCCTGCCGGCGAACCAGGCCGTGGCCCTGAACGCGGAGCTGGACTACGCCCTGGTGGCGGTCCCCGGCGAACGCCTGCTGGTGGCCGCGGATCTGGTGGAGGGCCTCATGGCCCGCTATGGCGTGGACGATCAACGCATCGTGGCCCGGTCCCGGGGCGCCGCCCTGGAAGGGCTGCTGCTGGCACATCCCTTCTACGACCGCCAGGTGCCGGTGATCCTGGGGGACCACGTCACCCTGGAGGCGGGTACCGGCGCCGTGCACACCGCCCCGGGCCACGGCCAGGAGGACTACATCGTGGGCCGCCGCTATGACCTGCCGGTGGACCACCCGGTGGGCGGGGACGGCCGCTTCCTTCCGGACACCCCCCTGTTCGCCGGCGAGACCGTGGACGAGGCCAATGGCCACGTGGTGGAGGTGCTCCGGGAGAGGGGCCGGCTGGTGCATGCACAGAAGTTCCGCCACAGCTATCCCCACTGCTGGCGCCACAAGACCCCCATCATCTTCCGCGCCACCTCCCAGTGGTTCATCAGCATGGACAAGGCGGAACTGCGGGAGAAGGCCCTGGAGGCCATCGGCCGGGTACGCTGGTTGCCCGACTGGGGCCGCGCCCGCATCGAGGGCATGGTGAGCCATCGGCCCGACTGGTGCATCTCCCGCCAGCGCAGCTGGGGCGTACCCATGCCCCTGTTCGTGAACCGGGAGACCGGCGCCCTGCACCCGGACACCCAGGGACTCATGGAGCAGGTGGCCCAACGGGTGGAACGGGAAGGCATCGAGGCCTGGTTCGCCCTGGACCCCAGGGAACTGCTGGGGGAGGACGCCGAACGCTTCGAGAAGGTCACCGACACCCTGGATGTCTGGTTCGACTCCGGGGTGACCCACGCCACCGTCACCGAGCGCCGCCTGGGGCTGCCGGCGGACCTCTACCTGGAGGGCTCGGACCAGCACCGGGGCTGGTTCCAGTCCTCCCTGCTCACCGCCGTGGCCATGCGCGACGAGGCGCCCTACCGCGCCGTGCTCACCCACGGCTTCACCGTGGACGCCCAGGGCCAGAAGATGTCCAAGTCCCGGGGCAACGTGGTGGCGCCACAGAAGGTGATGGACACCCTCGGGGCCGACATCCTGCGCCTGTGGGTGGCGGCCACCGACTTCAGCGGCGAGATGGCCGTCTCCGACGAGATCCTCAAGCGCACCGCCGACGCCTACCGGCGCATGCGCAACACCGCCCGCTTCCTGTTGTCCAATCTCAACGGCTTTGACCCGGCCCGGGACCGCCTGCAGGCCGCCGACCTGCTGCCCCTGGACCGCTGGGCGGTGGACCAGGCCCTGCGGGTGCAGCAGCAGGTGATCCGCGCCTACGACCAGTACCAGTTCCACCAGATCTATCAGCGGGTGCACAACTTCTGCTCCGTGGAGATGGGCAGTTTCTATCTGGACGTGATCAAGGACCGCCAGTACACCACCCAGCCCGACAGCCGCGCCCGGCGCTCGGCGCAGACGGCCATGTACCACATCGTCGAGGCCATGACCCGCTGGCTCGCCCCCATCCTCAGCTTCACCGCCGAGGAGATCTGGCAGCACATCCCCGGGGAGCGCAGCGCCTCGGTGCTGCTTCACACCTGGTACGAGGACCTCACCCCCCTGGAGTCGGATGCCCCCCTGGGGGTGGAGGACTGGCGGCGGGTGCTGGAGGTGCGCCAGTGCGTCAGCCGCGAACTGGAACGCCTGCGCAACGCCGGGGCCATCGGCGCCGGCCTGGACGCGCAGGTGGACCTGTACTGCGACGCCGGGCTGGAGGAGATCCTCGGCCGCCTGGGGGAGGAACTGCGCTTCGTGCTCCTCACCTCCCACGCCCGGGTCCATGCCCGGGCCGAGGCGCCGGCGGAGGCCATGGAGGCCACCCTGCCCGATGGCACCCCCCTGGCGGTGCATGCCCGGCGCTGCGAGCATCCCAAGTGCGTGCGCTGCTGGCACCGCCGGGAGGACGTGGACGCGGACCCCGACCATCCGGGGCTCTGCGGCCGTTGTGTGAGCAACGTGGCGGGCGACGGTGAACGCCGGCGGTTCGCCTGAACTGTGAACCCGCTCCACAGGAGAATGACCATGCTCAAATGGCTCTGGCTCGCCGTAGCCGTCAGCGGCCTGGACCAGCTCACCAAGCGCGTCGCCGAATACCAGCTGACACAATTCGCCCCCATGGAGATCCTGCCCTTCCTGGACCTCTCCCTGGTGTATAACACCGGGGCGGCCTTCAGTCTCCTGGGGGCGGCCGGCGGCTGGCAGCGCTGGCTGTTCACCGCCCTGGCCCTGGGGGTGAGCGTCGTTCTCATCGAATGGATGCGTCGTCTGCAGCCGGATGAACGCCTCACCGCCACCGCCCTGGCCCTGGTGCTGGGTGGGGCCGTGGGCAACCTCATCGACCGGCTCTGGCACGGCCACGTCATCGACTTCATCGACCTGCACTACGCCGGCTACCACTGGCCCGCCTTCAACGTGGCCGACAGCGCCATCACCGTGGGGGCCGTGCTGCTCATCGCCACCAGCCTCCTGCCCGAGCCGCCCTCCCGCATTCGGCGCGGGGCGGCCCCGGATGACGACCCGGCCCCATGATCCCCAACGGCAGCCGCGTGACCCTGCACTACACCCTGGCCCTGGAGGACGGGCGCGTGGCCGACAGCACCCGGGGGGAGGGAGACGGGCCCGTGACCTTCACCCTGGGCAAGGGGGAGATCCACCCCGCCCTGGAGGACCTGGTGGGCGGCATGGCCGCAGGGGAACACCTGCACACCCGCCTGCCCCCGGAGCGGGGTTTCGGCTGGCGCAGTCCCCGGGCCATCCACCCCTTCTCCCGAGGGGACTTTCCTTCCGGGATCCCGCCGGAACCGGGCAGTCTGATCGGGTTCGACACCCCCGCCGGAGACCAGGTCCCGGGGCGGGTGCTGGCGGTGGAGAACGACACAGTCACCGTGGACTTCAACCACCCCCTGGCGGGGCATACCCTGCGGGTGGAACTGGAGATCCTCTCGGTGCAACCGCCGGAAGGCAACCCCCCCGCGGTCTCCTGAACCGCGCACGCGATCGCGTTCAACCCGGCCCCGGGATTCATGTAGGCTAGATCCACTTCCCCACGAACACGGACCCCCAGCGATGCAGATCCTCCTCGCCAACCCCCGCGGCTTCTGCGCCGGCGTCGACCGCGCCATCGAGATCGTCGAGCGGGCCCTGGCACACTTCGGCCAGCCCATCTACGTGCGCCACGAGGTGGTGCACAACCGCTACGTGGTGAACGAACTGCGGGCGAAGGGGGCCATCTTCGTGGAGGAACTGGACCAGGTGCCGGACGGGGCCACGGTCATCTTCAGCGCCCACGGCGTGCCCCGCAGCGTGCAGCAGGAGGCCGAACGCCGGGGCCTGCGGGTGTTCGACGCCACCTGCCCCCTGGTCACCAAGGTGCACATGGAGGTGGCCCGGCACGCCGCCCAGGGGGAGGAGGTGGTGCTCATCGGCCATGCCGGACACCCGGAGGTGGACGGTACCCTGGGGCAGTACGACCGCAGCCAGGGGGGCGATATCCACCTGGTGGAGAACGAGGCCCAGGCCCGTGACCTGCGGGTGAAGGACCCGGATCGCCTGGCCTACGTCACCCAGACCACCCTCTCCATGGACGACACCCGGGGCATCGTGGAGGCCCTGCGGGAACGATTCCCGAAGATCCAGGGACCGCGCCGGGACGACATCTGCTACGCCACCCAGAACCGCCAGGACGCCATCAAGGCCCTGGCCGGGGAGTGCGACCTCATCCTGGTGGTGGGGTCCCCCAACAGCTCCAACTCCAACCGCCTGCGGGAGATCGCCGAGAAGATAGGGGTCACGGCCCATCTCATCGATACCGCCGCGGACATCCGCCCCGAGTGGCTGCAGGGCTGCCGGCGCATCGGGCTCACCGCCGGGGCCTCCGCCCCGGAGCTGCTGGTACAGCAGGTGGTGGAACACCTCCGCCCCCTGGGCGCCGAGGACCTGGTGGAACACCAGGGCCGGCCCGAACAGGTCACCTTCTCCCTCCCCCGGGCACTGCGCACCAAAGAGGACTGACCGCAGGGACGGCCCCGAATCGGCCATGGGCCGCCATCCCCCGGCATCCTCCTCCCGCAACCCCGTCCCCGGCGCACCCAAACAAAAGCGGGCGCCCGAAGGCGCCCGCAAGGGACATGCGACTGCAGATGGGAGTGAGCTTCACTTGCGCGTGGCGGTGAACTCCGGATAGGCCTCCAGGCCGCATTCGGCGATGTCCACGCCGTTCATCTCGGCCTCCTCACTCACCCGGATGCCCATGGTGACCTTGAGCAGGAACCAGAACAGCAGGCTCAGGAGGAAGACGAAGGCGAAGATGGAGACCACGCCCACCAGCTGGGCCAGGAAGCTGGCGTCCGGGTTGGAGAGCAGCACCGCGAACACCCCCCAGATCCCCGCCGTACCGTGGGCGGAGATGGCCCCGGCCGGATCGTCGATGCGCATCTTGTCCAGCAGGACGATGGAGAACACCACCAGCACGCCGCCGATGAAGCCGATCAGGGTGGCCAGCACCGGGTGGGGCATGAGCGGTTCGGCGGTGATGGCCACCAGACCCGCCAGGGCGCCGTTGAGCCCCATGGTGAGGTCGGTCTTGCCGAAGAGCAGACGGGAGGTGATGAGGGAGGCCACCACACCGCCGGCCGCCGACAGATTGGTGTTGGTGAACACCCGGGCCACGTTGTTGGCGGACTCCACATCGGAGACCTTCAGCTCGGAGCCGCCGTTGAAGCCGAACCAGCCCAGCCAGAGGATGAAGATCCCCAGGGTGGCCAGGGGCAGGTTGGCCCCGGGCAGGGCGTTGATCTGGCCCTTGGGCCCGTACTTGCCCTTGCGCGCCCCCAGCAGCAGGACCCCGGCCAGGGCGGCCACGGCCCCGGTCATGTGCACGATGCCGGAACCGGCGTAGTCGGAGTAGCCCAGGTCACTGAGGAAGCCGCCGCCCCAGCTCCAGAAGCCCTGGATGGGATAGATGAAGCCGGTGAGCACGACGCAGAACAGCAGGAAGGCCCAGAGCTTCATGCGTTCGGCCACGGCGCCGGAGACGATGGACATGGCGGTGGCGACGAAGACCACCTGGAAGAAGAAGTCCGACAGGCTGGAGTAGTAGACATCCCCTCCGCTGGCCACCACCTCATCCACGGTGTTGTCCACGCTGCTGAGCACCGGCCAGAAGCTGGGGATGAGGCTGTTGATGCCGTCGCCGTACATGATGTTGTAGCCGATGATCATGTACATGATGCAGGCGATGGAATAAAGCGCGATGTTCTTGGTGAGGATCTCCACCGTGCTCTTGGAGCGGACCAGGCCCGCCTCCAGCATGGTGAAGCCGGCGGCCATCCACATGACCAGGGCACCGGACACCAGGAAATAGAAGGTGTCCAGCGCGTATGCGATCTCGATGACTTGATTTTCCACGTTATGTCCTCCGCCAGGGTATGAAGCCTTGGGTGGGTGTTCAGAGCGCGTCGGAGCCGGTCTCGCCGGTACGGATGCGGATCGCCTGCTCCAGCGGGAAGACGAAGATCTTGCCGTCCCCGATCTTGCCGGTGTTGGCGGACTGGCTCACGGCCTCGATCACCTGATCCACCAGACCGTCGTCCACGGCCACCTCCAGTTTCACCTTGGGCAGGAAGTCCACCACGTATTCCGCACCCCGGTAGAGTTCGGTGTGCCCCTTCTGCCGCCCGAAGCCCTTGACCTCGGTGACCGTGATGCCCTGCACCCCGATCTCGGAGAGGGCCTCGCGCACGTCGTCCAGCTTGAACGGCTTGATGATTGCGGTAACCAGTTTCATGTTCGCTGCTCCTCGGGGACGGTCATGGAAGCACGACCGCCCCTATGCGTGATCAGGACCCGCCCTTCACTCAGAAGGACATGTTGAAGGCCACGGAGACCCGCGGGTCGTCGGCATTGTCGTCCTCTTCGTCATCGATGTCGTTCTGGGTGTAGGCCAGGGTGAAGTCCCCCAGCTCGGTGGCCCGGGTCAGGCCGACGGACCACCAGGTGTAGTCATCATCCCCCTCGTCGGGGTCCACATAGCCCACGGTGCCGTCCAGGCTCATGTCCCCGGTGAGGTCCAGGCCATAGCCCAGTTCATAGCTGACCGTGTCTTCCATGCCGTCGGCGTCGGCGTTGGTCACCAGGTTCACCATGGCGTGGGCGCCCATGAAGTCCAGCCCGCCGTAGACCTCGCCCATGTCCGAGTCGTCCAGGCTGGGATAGGCATAGTAGATGTAGCCCACGTCGAAGCCGACGCCGGAGTCGCCGATGTCACTGGCCAAGCCGAAGTAGCCGTCCAGCTCGTAGCCGCGGCTGTCCGCACCATAGTCCACGTTGGAGGCCCAGGTCCCGACGTAGAAACCTTCGTCATGGGCGTAGTCCACCCCGCCCTGGACGGCGGCCTGGTCATCGGTCTGGGTGACGCCCCGGAAGAGGTAGTTGCTGGTGAAGCCGATATTGGCGCTCACCTCGGCGGCGGCGGTGGAAGGGACGGCGGCGACGGCCACCAGGGCGGTGGCGACGGCGCCGGCCAGCAGGGGACGGTTCATAGGGGTATGCATGATGCGATCTCCTCGAAACATTTGGTTGGGACGTGATCTGTCACGGGGGAGATATGCATCGGTCGTGCCAGATTTATATATTCAATAAAAACATCATCTTGGCGCAACACGCTCGGTCTGGGTGCAACATTTTGGGGATTGCACTCCATGGGCGCACCGGGATGGTGCAGACCATCCGGGATCGGGGAAGATTCATGGCCCGGGAGGGCAGGAGACCGTTAGAATGGAGATCTGTACGGATCCACGGCGGCAGCCTGAGGGCCGACGGCCGCCGATCCCGTCAACCCAGCAGACATGGAGA
>JBKGXY010000029.1:0-19684 GCA_046546415.1 Ectothiorhodospira sp. | reverse complement strand
TCGCCCCGAAGCAGGGTGACGTGCCCTGCATGGGCCCAGGGGCGGAAGCGGTCCACCACATAGGTGAGGCCCGAGGAGGTCTCGGTGAGATAGGGGGTGTCGATCTGGGCGATGTTGCCAAGGCACACCACCTTGGTGCCGGGGCCCGCGCGGGTGATGAGGGTCTTCATCTGCTTGGCGGTGAGGTTCTGGGCCTCGTCCAGGATGACGAAGCGGTTGAGGAAGGTGCGTCCGCGCATGAAGTTCATGGAGCGGATCTTCACCCGGTTCATCAGCAACTCGTTGGTGGCGGCCCGTCCCCAGTCGCCGCCGGTCTCCGAATGGGCCAGGACCTCCAGGTTGTCCATCAGGGCCCCCATCCAGGGGGTCATCTTCTCCTCCTCCGTCCCCGGGAGGAAGCCGATGTCCTCGCCCACCGGAACGGTCACCCGGGTCATGATGATCTCCCGGTAGTGGTTTTCCTCCAGGGTCTGGGCCAGACCCGCTGCCAGGGTGAGCAGGGTCTTGCCGGTGCCGGCGGACCCCACCAGGGAGACAAAGTCCACCTCCGGGTCCATGAGCAGGTTCAGGGCGAAGTTTTGCTCCCGGTTGCGGGCGTTGATCCCCCATACCGTGTGGCGGGGGCCGGTGTAGTCCCGGGCCATCTCCACCCGGGCGGTGTCTCCCTGGATCTCCCGGACCACGGCCACGAAGGCGGGGTCGTCGGTTCGATAGAGGAACTGGTTGGGATGCCATTGCTCGGTGATCGGCCCCGTGATGCGGTAGAAGGTGCGCCCTGCCTCCTGCCACGAGTCCATGGCCTGTACATGGGTGTCCCAGAAGTCTGGCGGCAGCTCGCAGGTGCCGGTGTACAGCAGGCTGACGTCGTCCAGCACCTGGTCGTTGTAGTAGTCCTCGGCATGGATGCCCAGCACCGCGGCCTTGATGCGCAGGTTGATGTCCTTGGAGACCAGGGTGACGCACTGGTCGGGGCGCTCCTTCTGCAGCGAGAGGGCGGTGTTGAGGATGGTGTTGTCCGGGGTGCTGCCCGGCAGGGTGTCCGGCAGCTGGCCCGTGAGGCTCCGGGTCTGGAAGTGCAGCCGCCCGCTGGCGCCGAAGGTGGCGGGACCGTCAAAGTGCCCGGCATCCAGGAGCAGCCCCCGGGCGATGTCCGAATGGCTGGCCTCCCCCATGAGGTCGTCGATGAAGCGGCTCACCTGACGCACGTTGCGGGCCACCTCGGAGATCCCCTTCTTGCCCCGGTCCAGTTCCTCCAGGACCACCATGGGCAGGTAGATGTCGTGCTCCTTGAACCGGAACAGGGCGGTGGGATCGTGCATGAGCACGTTGGTGTCCAGGACGAACAGGCGCCTGCCGTGAATGTCCTTCTTCACCATGTGGTCTTCCCCATGCGCACGGTCCCCCGGTGTTGTGGGGTTCACAACGTCTCCAGGGCCTCGAGTACCTGCTCCACGTGCCCCGGTACTTTCACCTTGCGCCACTCATGACGCAGGATGCCGTCCCGGTCCACGAGGAAGGTGCTGCGCTCGATGCCGCGCACCTGTTTACCGTACATGTTTTTCAGCTTCATGACGCCGAACAATTCGCAGACCTTCTCCCCCTCGTCGGAGAGCAACTCGAAGGGGAAGCCGTATTTGTCCTTGAAACGTTCGTGGGAATGGATGCCATCCCGGGAGATGCCCAGAACCGTGGCGCCCGCCTGCGTGAGCCGGGCGTAGTGTTCCGTGAAGTCCCGCCCCTCGGTGGTGCACCCGGGGGTGTCGTCCCGGGGGTAGAAATACAGCACCAGGTGGTGCTCCCCCAGCAGGTCGGAAAGGCGGATGTCTCGCCCCCCCGTGGCGGGGAGCTGGAAATCGGGGATGGGTCTGCCCAGTTCCACTTGGGACATGATCGGACGGCCTCTTCATCGTGGCGGATCGGTGGGGTATCGGTTCAATTCTTGTAGGGTTCGATCACCCCGTCCAGGTTGAGTTCGTCACACAGGTCGAGAAAGTCCTCCCGCAGCGTGGCGATGTGCTCATTGACCGGGATCTCCACCGCCAGGTGTGCCGTGAACATGGGCGTGGAGGAGGGGGCGGCGTTGTAGCTCCGGGTGTCCATCTCCTGCACGCAGACGCCGCGGGTGGAGAAGAAGGTCACCAGCTGATGCAGGATGCCCGGTTGGTCCAGGGCGATGACGTCCACGGAATAGGGCAGGGCCTGGCCCTCCCGGGGGGGCGGGGCGGTGCGTCTCCACTGGATCTCCAGGCCATGCTGACGCAGCCCCTCCAGGGCCCCCTCCAGCTTGCTCAGGGTATTCCAGTTGCCGGAAACCAGGAGCGTGGCGGAGAAGGCGTCGTCCAGGAGGGCACTGTGACCATCCCGGATATGACAGCCGGCCTCCATGACGGCCCGGGTCAGGTGATCCAGCAGGCCGGGACGATATTCCCCCAGGGCGCTGATCAGGAGACGGCTGGCGCGTTGATGGCGTGCGGGATGGGGCATGGGGGATGAGGCAGGTTCCACTGCGGACGGTTGGGGCCCGGCAGCATCTCCGGGCAACAGGATGCGGTCAAGGGTAGCAGTTCGGTGAGGCCGTGCCTACGACCCCCCTTGGCGCTTGAAGAGGCCCGGGGGGGACATTACTATGGGTCGCGATATCCAGCACGGAGGTTTCGATGTTCCACGGCAGCATGGTGGCCCTGGTCACCCCCATGAACGAGGACGGTTCTCTGAACCGGGAGGCCATGGAGGGACTCGTGGAGTTCCACGTGGATCGGGGGACGGACGCCATCGTCGCCGTGGGAACCACCGGGGAGTCCGCCACCCTGGACATCACTGAACATTGCGCCGTGGTGCGCCAGGTGGTGGAGTGTGCGCGCGGCCGTGTGCCGGTGATCGCCGGTACCGGGGCCAATGCCACGGCGGAGGCCATCGAGCTCACCCGTCTGGCCATGGAGGCGGGGGCCGATGCCTGCCTTTTGGTGACCCCGTACTACAACAAGCCCACCCAGGAGGGGCTTTACCGCCACTTTCGGGCGGTGGCGGAGGCGGTACCGCTCCCGCAGATCCTCTACAACGTCCCCGGGCGCACGGGGGTGGACCTGCTGCCGGAAACGGCAGCCCGCCTGGCCACGGTCTCCAATATCGTCGGAATCAAGGAGGCCACGGGGGATATCACCCGCGTACCCCGATTGCTGGAGCTGTGTGGGGATCGCCTGGACCTGTACAGTGGCGAGGATCCCACCTCCCTGGAATTCCTGCTGGCCGGAGGCCGCGGGAGCATCTCGGTGACCGCCAATGTCGCCCCCGGGGCCATGCACGCCATGTGCAAGGCGGCCGTGGCCGGGGACCGGGCCGCCGCCGAGTCGGCGGAGGCCCCGGTGAAGGAGCTGCACCAGGCCCTGTTCGTGGAATCCAACCCCATCCCCGTGAAATGGGCGCTCCACCAGATGGGGCTCATCCCCCCCGGGATCCGTCTGCCCCTGACCCCACTTTCGGAACCGCTCCGCGAACCCCTTCGCCGCGCCCTGCAGGCGGCGAACATCCCCCTGAAACGTTGAATCCCATGAAATCATCCCAGTGGTATGCAGTATCCCGGCTCCTCGGGCCGGTGTTGACAGGTGTCCTTCTGCTTTCCGGATGCGGCACCCTCGGCGAGCGCGACAGCGCCGGTCGGGAAGGGCTTGCGGATGATCTGGTGGTACCGCCGGACCTGGTGGTGCCGGAGGCGGATCCCGCATTCCGTATCCCGGAAGCGGGCGGTGGCCCGTCCAGGGCCGGCAGCGGCGGCGCGGATACCGGCGGCGATGGCGCGGAGGCGGTCCTTCCCGAACCCGAGGGGGTGACGCTGCAGCGGGAGGGGAGCGTGCGGTGGCTGACGGTGAAGATGCCCCCCGAGGACCTCTGGGCGCATTTGGAGGCCTTCTTCGAGGCCGAGGGGATCGAGCTGGAGCGCAATGCCCCCCGGCTGGGGATCCTGGAGACCGGCTGGATCGAGGACGGTGCGGACGCCCCCGTGGAGGGCGGTCTGCGCCGGCTCTTCGCCGGCATCTTCGGCAACACCTACGATGCCGGAGTCCGTCACCGCTACCGGCTTCGGGTGGAACCCGGCGCCGAGGGGGCAGCGCTCTTCGTGAGCCATCGCGGGCTCATGGAGGTGGCCGAGGCCGAGGATCGGGTGCGATGGGCCCTGGCGCCGCCGGACCCGGAGGCGGAGGCGCGCATGCTGGTACGGATCATGGCGCACCTGGGAGAGGACACGGAGCAGGCGGCCGGGAGGGTGGCGGATGCCTCTGATGCAGTGCCGGGGACGGAGTTGCGGGAGGGGGATGAAGGCCCCGTGCTGGCCATCCAGGGGGAGTATGATCCCGTCTGGCGGCGCATGGGGGTGATCCTGGACCGGGCCTCACTCCTGGTGCAGGACGCCGATCGGGAAGCCGGGCGCTACGAGGTGATCTACCGGCCTGGGGACGAAGAGCGCCAGAAGGGGGGGTTCCTGGAACGGCTGCTGGGGGGTGGCGGGGAACCCGCCCTGGAGGACGGGGCCCGCTATCGGTTTCGTCTCCACAGGGAGGACGCTGGAGTGACGGTCAGTGCCCGTGGGCGCGAGGACCGGGCCCTGGATCCGGACGAGGCCCGGGCCCTGCTGGAGCGGGTGCGCGATTTCTTCCGGGGTGAGGGGGCGGAGGCCCGCTGAGCCCCGGGGTTCAGCCGCCGGGAGGACTCAGGCCGGTGGCGGATCGGTCTCCTTGTCCCGCTCGATGAGGGCATAGGCCGAGTGGTTGTGGATGGACTCGAAGTTCTCCGAGGCCACGGCATAGGCGGTAATGCGCTCGTCGGCATTGAGCCGAACCGCGATGTCCCGTACCAGATCCTCCACGAACTTGGGGTTGTCGTAGGCTCTTTCGGTGACGTATTTCTCGTCGGGCCGCTTGAGCAGACCCCAGAGTTCGCAGGAGGCCTCCTGCTCCACCAGGTCGATCAGTTCCTCCACCCAGACGAAGCCCCGGATGCGCGCCTCCACGGTGACGTGGGAACGCTGGTTGTGGGCACCGTAGTCGGAGATCCCCTTGGAGCAGGGACACAGACTGGTCACCGGGACCAGGACCCGGATGTGCATCCGGGGCTCCCCGTCGCGGATCTCCCCGATGAAGCTCACGTCGTAGTCCATCAGGCTGCAGACCCCGGAGACCGGGGCCGGTTTGTTGACGAAGTACGGGAAACTCATCTCCACATGACCCGACTCGGCTTCCAGGCGCTGGGCCACCTCGCGCAGCATGATCTGGAAGGTCTCCACGGTGATCTCCCGTTCGTGGGCGTTGAGGATCTCCACGAAGCGGGACATGTGGGTCCCCTTGAAGTCATGGGGCAGGTTCACGTACATGGCGAAGTGGGCCACGGTGTGCTGCTCCCCGCCGCTGCGGTCCTGTACCCGCACGGGATGACGGATGTCCTTGATCCCCACCTTGTTGATGGGGATGCGCCGGGTGTCTGCGCTGGACTGCACGTCCGGTATGGCAGACTGGATGACTTTGGGGACAAGGGTGCTCATCGGGTGCTTCCTTATGGGGCGTCTTCCGAGTAACGGACGCAGGCGCGTTCGGTTTCCCAGAGGGTGATGGCGCTGACCCTCACCCCCGGGGTGTCCAGTCGCCCGGCCATCTCATGGAAGAACCACGCCGCGATATGTTCTGCGGTGGGGTTGATGTTCCGGAACGGCTCCAGGTCATTGAGATAGCGATGGTCCAGTCGCCCGGCGATCTCCCGTGCCAGGGCCTTCACGGTCTTGAAGTCCACCGCCATGCCCAGGGGGTCCAGCTGCGTGGCGCACACCTCCACCTCCACCTTCCAGTTGTGGCCATGGAGCCGGGCGCAGTCACCGGGGTAATCTCTCAGGGTGTGTGCCGACGCGAAATCGGTCAGCACCTTCAGGGTGTATGTGGGCACCGCGATAAAACTTTAGTGTATTACTTGGATAATACGCGGCCGTCGGGGCGGGCACAAGCCCGATCCCCCAGACGGGCGAGGATGGCGGCCTCCATGTCGTTCGCGGTGAGCCCCGCGTCCTCCAGGAGTTCCTCCCGGGTGCCCTGGCCCTGGAAGCGGTCGGGCAGCCCCAGCTGCAGCAGGGGGGCGGAGACGGCGTGGGCCTGCAGGCATTCGGCCACGGCGCTGCCGGCGCCGCCGGCCACCACGTTGTCCTCCACGGTGACCAGGAGATCGTGCCCCCGGGCCGCCTCCAGCACGCGGGTCTCGTCCAGTGGCTTGACGAAGCGCATGTTGATCACCGTGGCGTCCAGCCGTTCGCCCACCTCCAGGGCCGCCGCCAGTGGCGGTCCGAAGGCCAGGATGGCCACACGCCGGCCCTTGCGGCGTACCTGGGCCTGGCCTATGGGCAGGGGGATGAGCCCCCCTTCCGGGATCTCACCGGGACCGCGTCCGCGCGGGTAGCGCACGGCGCTGGGGCGGTCCAGCAGAAAGCCGGTGGAGAGCATGCAACGGCATTCCCGCTCGTCCGCCGGTGCCATGATCACCAGGTCCGGAATGCAGCGCAGGAAGGAGAGGTCAAAGCTGCCGGAGTGGGTGGGGCCATCGGGCCCCACCACGCCGGCCCGGTCGATGGCCAGCAGGACCGGAAGCCCCTGCAGGGCGATGTCGTGTACCAGTTGGTCGTAGCCCCGTTGCAGGAAGGAGGAGTAGATGGCCACCACGGGTTTGACCCCCTCGCAGGCCATGCCGGCCGCCAGGGTCAGGGCATGTTGTTCGGCGATGCCCACGTCGATGTATCGTTCGGGGAATCGCTGGGCGAAGGCGGTCATGCCCGAGCCTTCGGACATGGCGGGGGTGATCCCCACCAGGCGTTCGTCGGCGGCGGCCTGGTCGCACAGCCACTGGCCGAAGACCTCGGTATAGGTGGGGCTGGCGCCTCCCTTGCCGTTCTGGACCCCCCGTTCGGGGTCGAAGCGGCCCACGCCGTGGTAGGTGCAGGGGTCCTTTTCCGCCGGCTCGTAGCCGTGGCCCTTGTGGGTGACCACGTGCAGCAGCTGCGGTCCCTCCATGGAATGGAGGTTGCGGAGCATCTTCACCAGCCCTTCCAGGTCGTGGCCGTCCACGGGCCCGTAGTAGTTCAGGCCCAGCTCCTCGAAGAGGGTGCCCGGGGTGATCATGCCCTTGACATGCTCCTCGGCGCGGCGCATGAACTCGCGCATGGGGGGCAGCCGGTCCAGGACCCGCTTGCTGCCCTCGCGCATGGAGGAGTAGATGGGCCCGGAGAGCAGGCGCGCCAGGTAGCGGTTCATCGCCCCCACGTTGGGGGAGATGGACATCTTGTTGTCGTTGAGCACCACCAGCAGGTCGGCCTTCTCGTCGCCGGCGTGGTTCAGGGCCTCGAAGGCCATGCCCGCCGTCATGGCGCCGTCTCCGATGATGGCCACCGCCTTGCGCCGCTGCCCCCGTTGGCGCGCCCCCAGGGCCATGCCCAGGGCCGCGCTGATGGAGGTGCTGGAGTGACCGACCCCGAAGGTGTCGTAGGGGCTCTCGTCCCGCTTGGGGAATCCGGCCAGGCCGTCCTTCTGGCGCAGGGTGGACATGCCCTCCCGGCGTCCGGTGAGGATCTTGTGGGCGTAGCTCTGGTGGCCCACGTCCCAGACCAGCCGGTCGTGGGGGGTATCGAAGGCATGGTGGAGCGCGATGGTCAGTTCCACCGTGCCCAGGTTGGCCGCCAGATGCCCCCCGGTGCGGGAGACGGACTCCAGCAGGAAGGCGCGCAGTTCATCCGCCAGGGCGGACAGCTCCTCCAGGGACCAGTCGCGGAAGTCCTCCGGTGACCGGATACGGGAGAGCAGGGGGTGGGAGTCCGTCTGGGTCATGGCGCTGCCATCGGGCGAAAACCTTCATTATCAGTGGGGGCGTGCGGGTGTGCAAGCGACGGGTTCAGTGGATGCGCTCGACGATGTAGCGGGCGATCCAGCGCAGCAGCTCCGCCTCGTCCCCCAACCCGTGGATGCCCTCCAGGGCCCGGTCCACCAGTTCCCGGGCCTGCTCCCTGGAGGCCTCCAGGCCGATGAGGGCCGGATAGGTGGCCTTGTCCCGGGCCTGATCGGCGCCCTGGGTCTTGCCCAGGGTCTGGGTGTCCCCCTCCACGTCCAGGATGTCGTCCTGGATCTGGAAGGCCAGCCCGATGGCCTTGGCGAAGCGGTCCAGGCCCTCCAGCACCTCCGGCGATGCGTCCGGACGGCTCAGCCCCCCCAGGGCGACGGCGGCGCGGATCAGGGCGCCGGTCTTGTGGATGTGCATGTCCTCCAGCTCGGCGATATCCAGGAGCCGCCCCGCCGAGACCAGGTCGATCCCCTGTCCCCCCACCATGCCCCGGGAGCCGGCGGCATGGGCCAGCTGGCCCACCATGCGCAGACGGGCCGCCGGATCGGGGACCATGGCGGGGTCGGCGGCCAGGATCTGGAAGGCCAGGGCCTGCAGGGCATCCCCCACGAGGATGGCGGTGGCATCGTCATAGGCCTTGTGGCAGGTGGGTTTGCCCCGGCGCAGGTCGTCGTCGTCCATGGCCGGCAGATCATCATGCACCAGGGAATAGACGTGGATGAGTTCCACGGCGCAGGCGGGGCCATCCAGGCGTTCCAGGGGGACCCCAAGGGCCATGCCGGTGGCATAGGTGAGCACGGGGCGGATGCGCTTGCCCCCGTCCAGGGCACTGTAGCGCATGGCCTCGTGCAGGCGGCCGGGCAGGATGCGGCTTTCCGGAAGCCAATCGGCCAGCGTGGACTCGAGCCGCTGTTGCAGTTCGGGGATGCGTGGGTGCACTCAATCTTCTCCGTCCGGGCCCGTCTGTCCGGGCGTTTCGAATTCGGTCTCCGCGCCCTCCTCGGTGAGCTGGCGCACCTTCTGTTCGGCCTGGTTCAGCGCCTGCTGGCAGCGCCGGGTGAGGGCGATGCCCCGCTCGAATTCCCGCAGGGCGGTCTCCAGGGAGAGGTCTCCCTGTTCCATCTGTCCCACCAGGGCCTCCAGTGCCTCCAGGTCCTTCTCGAATCCGGCGAGATCGCCTTGCGTGTCTTCAGGTGAGGTCATGCGGGTCTCTTCTCACGAAAGGAGATACGGTATCCAAATCGCATGGCGGCGAAAACCCCGCAGGGGCATCAGATCGGGGCCTTGTTCACGGTTGACGTGCCACCCGGAATCCTTCTGAATGAACATCTGTTCACTCATCTCGGCATGCGGAGGAAACGTCCATGGCAGGCGAAGGGTATCACGAACCGGTGGAGGATCTGACGGCCCATGCCCGGGACATGCACCGGGCCATCGTGTCCCTCATGGAGGAGCTGGAGGCCGTGGACGCGTACCAGCAGCGGGTGGATGCCTGTACCGATTCGGAGCAGGCCGCCATCCTCGCCCACAACCGCGACGAGGAGAAGGAGCACGCCGCCATGCTGCTGGAGTGGATCCGCCGCCGGGATCCCGCCTTCGACCGCCACCTGCGGGACTACCTGTTCACGGAACGGCCCATCGCCGATCTGGAGAAGCACGCCCCGTAGGGATCGCCGCCAGGGGGGGTCAGATCACCTCCAGCACCTCCGCCAGGCGCCGGGCGGGGGTGATCTCCATGCCCGGGATGCCCTTGCGGGGCTGGTTGGCATGCGGCACCACGGCGCGGGTGAAGCCGTGCTTGGCCGCCTCCCTCAGGCGCTCCTCGCCGTTGGGCACGGGGCGGATCTCCCCCGCCAGGCCCACCTCCCCGAAGCTCACCATCTCGTGGGGCAGTGGCCGGTCGCGGAAGCTGGAGAGGGCGGCCAGGAGCATGGGCAGGTCGGCGGCCGTCTCGGTGACCCGCACCCCGCCCACCACGTTGACGAAGACGTCCTGGTCGAAGAGGGCCAGGCCGCCATGGCGGTGCAGCACCGCCAGGAGCATGGCCAGCCGGTTCTGCTCCAGGCCCACGGTGACGCGCCGCGGCTGGGGGGCATGGCTCTCCGCCACCAGGGCCTGCACCTCCACCATGAGGGGACGGGTCCCCTCCCGGGTGACCATGATCACGCTCCCGGGCACCGGTTCCTCGTGGCGCGAGAGGAAGATGGCCGAGGGGTTGTTCACCGGCTTGAGGCCTGTCTCCAGCATGGCGAAGACCCCCAGTTCGTTCACCGCGCCGAAGCGGTTCTTCACCGCCCGCAGGATGCGGTAGCGCCCGCCCGGGTCCCCTTCGAAGTAGAGGACCGTGTCCACCATGTGCTCCAGCACCCGGGGACCGGCGATCTGCCCCTCCTTGGTCACGTGCCCGACGATGAACAGGGCCGTCCCGGTCTGTTTGGCGTGGCGTACCAGCACGGCGGCGCTCTCGCGCACCTGGGAGACGGATCCGGGGGCCGACTGGAGCTGCTCCGAGTAGAGGGTCTGGATGGAGTCCACCACCATGGCCTGGGGGGCCTCGCTGCGGGCGTGGGCCACGATGCGCTCGACGCAGGTCTCGGTCAGCAGGCGCAGGTCGTCACAGGGGAGTCCCAGGCGCCGGCCCCGCAGGGAGACCTGCTCGGGGGATTCCTCGCCGGTGACGTAGAGGCTGGGCAGGTCGGGGAGGGTGGCCAGGGTCTGCAGCAGCAGGGTGGACTTGCCGATCCCCGGGTCCCCGCCGATGAGCACCACGGAACCGGCCACCAGTCCGCCCCCCAGGGCCCGATCCAGCTCGCTGATGCCCGTGGAGAGCCGCGCCTGGTCACTGCCCTGCACATCCCCCAGACGCTGCACCCGGGCCGGGCCGCCGGTATATCCGGCGAAACGGCCTCCCCCAGCAGGACTGGGGGCTTCCACCGCCTCCTCCATGCTGTTCCAGGCACCGCAGTCCGGGCACTGTCCGATCCACTTGGGGGAGATGGAGCCGCAGGCGGTGCACTGGTAGCGGATCCGGGGCTTGGCCATGGCGTGGGACCTCAGTCCATCTCCTGGGTGGGGGGCGGGGTCTTCTCTAATCGCGGTCCGATACGGGCGGTCTTCACGGCGTTGTTCTTCACGTGCACGATCTCGATGGGATAGTCATCGATGAGCACGCTGGTGCTGGCCTCGGGGATGGTCTCCAGGTATTCCAGCAGCAACCCGTTGAGGGTGCGCGGACCATCCAGGCGGAAGGCGGTGCCCAGGACGCGGTTGAGTTCCCGGAGCTGGATGGAGGCATCCACCAGATAACTGCCGTCCGCCTGGGGGCTGATCTCCGGGGAGACGTCGGCCGGGTCGGTGGTGAACTCACCCACCACCTCCTCCAGCAGGTCCTCCAGGGTCACCAGGCCCTGGATGTCGCCATATTCGTCCACCACCAGCCCGATGCGCCTGCGCTCCCGCTGGAAGTTGAGCAGCTGGCGGTTCAGGTTGGTCCCCTCCGGGATGAAATAGGGGTCGCGCAGGTGGCGGCGCAGCTGATCCCGGCTGAACTCCCCCTGGTGGACCAGGGGGAGGACGCGGCGCAGGTGGATGAAGCCCAGTACGTGATCGATGCTGCCCTGGAAGACCGGCAGGCGGGTGTACTGGCTGTGGATGATCTGCGCCTCGATCTCGTCCCAGTCGTCCTCCAGGTCGATGCCCACGATCTCGTTGCGCGGCACCATGATGTCCTCCACCGTGGCCTTTTCCAGATCCAGGAGATTCACCAGCATGCGCTGGTGGCGCGGCGGGATCAGGCTGCCCGCCTCGTTCACCGCCACCCGCAGCTCCTCCCTGGAGAGGGCGTGATGCGATCCATCCTGGGGCCGTACCCCCAGGGCACGCAGGACGCCGTTGGCCATCATGTTGACGGTCCATACCAGGGGATAGGCCACCACCATCAGCGGGGCATAGACAAAGGAGGCGGGGTAGGCCACGCGGTCGGCCTGGCTCGCCCCCAGGGTCTTGGGGGCCACCTCGGCGAAGACCAGGAGGGCCAGGGTGAGCAGCCCCGTGGCGATGGCGACCCCGGCATCGCCATAGACCCGGTAGCCCATGTAGGTGGCCACCTGGGTGATGAGGATGTTGACGAAGTTGTTGCCCAGAAGGATCAGACCGATGAGCCGGTCGGGCTCCTCCAGCAGTCTCTGGGCGCGGCGGGCACCACCGTGGCCGGCCTGCGCCAGGTGGCGCATCCGGTAGCGGTTGAGGGACATGAGCGCCGTCTCCGACCCGGAGAAGAAGGCCGAGCAGAAGAACAGCGCCACCAGGACCAGGGCGAGGACACTCAGGGGGAGTTCATTCAAGATGCGATGATCCGCAGGGTGATGGGCGGTCCATGCGAGGCATTAGACGGATCGGGGTCGTGGCCTGTCAAGCACGCCGAGGGGGTCAGGCGGGCATCATCATCTCGACGATGACCAGGCTGCCCACGTAGGCCACCACCAGCCACGCGAATCCGGCCAGGGTCCAGCGTACGGCCTTGCGGCCCCGCCAGCCGAAGCGGAAGCGTCCGAAGAGCAGGATGGCGAAGACGAACCAGGCGATGACCGCGAAGAGGATCTTGTGCATCAGGGAGCGGGTCATGTCGTCTTCCCACACGAAGACCCCGGTGAGCAGGGCCGCGGTGAGGAAGACAAACCCCCAGCCGATGATGTGGAAGAGCATGGAGTCCATCATGGACAGGGGGGGCAGGGCGCGGATGAGCCCCCCGGGGCGGTGGTTGTGCAGGCTGCGGTTCTGCACCGCCAGCAGCACCGCCTGGATGGCGGCGATGGTCAGCAGGCTGAAGGCGATCATGGACAGCAGGGTGTGGGCCCGCAGGCCGGGCTCCATCACGTCCACCGTGGGGGTGGCCCCCGCCAGGGCCATCTCCAGGGCCACCGTCACCCCGGCGAAGGGCAGGAGCACGATCCCCAGGACGTGGATGGGGTGATTCAGGGACCAGAGGAAGAGGAAGACGGCGATGATCCAGGCGGTCATGGACACGATGCCGAAGACCCCCATGCCGCCGCCCACGGGGCCGAAGCTGAAGCTGTAGATGATGAGGGCGTGCAGCAGGATGGCCACCCCCCAGACCGAGAACAGTGCGATCCGGCTGCGGGGGCTCGCGCTGCCGCCGGCGGCGGCCAGACGCAAGCGCTGCATCAGCAGGGCCCCGCCCGTGAAGTAGAGCACGGTGGCGACAAATCCGATGGTGGCAAGCAGCATGAAGGGCACCAAAACCTTGGAATCCAAAGCGGAATCATTGCACAAATTCCCCCACCGGTGAAGGCATTGCCCACCTCGGCACCGGGGCCGTTTCCCTATACAATGGGACCCAAGAAAGCCTTATTAGTGGGACGCCATGTTCGACAGCCTATCCGAACGCCTTCAGGGCACCCTCAAACGCCTCCGCGGCCAGTCGCGGCTGACCGAGGAAAACATCCAGGAGACCATCCGCGAGGTGCGCAAGGCCCTGCTGGAGGCGGACGTCGCCCTGCCCGTGGTGCGGGAGTTCATCTCCCGCGTCAAGGAACGGGCCGTGGGCCAGGAGGTGGTGGCCAGCATCACCCCCGGGCAGGCCCTGGTGAAGGTGGTGAACGATGAGTTGGTGCACCTCATGGGGGATGCCAACGACGGCATCAACCTCAACACCCAGCCGCCGGCCGTGATCCTGATGGCGGGGCTGCAGGGGGCCGGGAAGACCACCACCGTCGCCAAGCTGGCCCGCTGGCTGCGGGAGCGCCAGGACAAGAAGGTGGTGGTGGCCAGTTGCGACGTCTATCGCCCTGCGGCCATCCGCCAGCTGGAGACCCTGGCCGGTGAGGTGGGGGTGGAGTTCTTCCCCAGTGATGCGGGCGACGATCCCCTGGCCATCGCCGGGGCGGCCCTGGATCACGCCCGCCGGCAGTACCGCGACGTGCTCATCATCGACACCGCCGGCCGCCTGCATGTGGACGCGGAGATGATGGAGGAGATCCGCCGGCTCCATGAGGGCCTGAACCCGGTGGAGACCCTGTTCGTGGTGGACAGCATGACGGGGCAGGACGCCGCCAACACCGCCAAGGCCTTCAGCGATGCCCTGCCGCTTACCGGGGTGGTGCTCACCAAGGCGGATGGGGATGCCCGGGGCGGGGCCGCCCTGTCGGTGCGTCACATCACCGGCAAGCCCATCAAGTTCCTGGGGATGGGGGAGAAGCCCACGGCCCTGGAACCCTTTCACCCCGAGCGCGTGGCCTCCCGCATCCTGGGCATGGGGGATGTGGTCAGCCTGGTGGAGGAGGCCACCCGCCAGGTGGACCAGGACAAGGCCGAGAAGCTGGCCCGCAAGATCAAGAAGGGCAAGCGCTTCGACCTGGAGGACCTGCGGGACCAGCTCACCCAGATGTCCAAGATGGGCGGGGTCAACGCCCTCATGGAGAAACTTCCCGGTGCGGGGGATCTGCCGGAGGCCGTGCGCAACAAGGCCCACGACAAGGACATGGGCCGCATGGTGGCCATCATCGACTCCATGACGCCGAAGGAACGGCGCCATCCCGAGATCATCAAGGGGTCGCGCAAGCGGCGCATCGCCGCGGGTTCCGGCACGCAGGTGCAGGACGTCAACCGCCTGCTCAAGCAGCACATGCAGATGAGCAAGATGGTCAAGCAGTTCTCCAAGGGGGGCATGGGCAAGATGATGAAATCCCTCAAGGGGCAGATGCCGGGTGGGCGCATGCCGTTCTGATTGCGCGGGGCGCCGCCCACTTGTTCCCGGGCGCCGCGCGTGTATAATGCCCGGTTTCTCGGGGGATCGCCCCCTGTCCAGATACCAGATCAAGCAGGGTTAAGCGCAGATGGTAACGATTCGACTCGCTCGCGGAGGCGCCAAGAAGGCGCCCTTCTACAAGATCGTGGTCACCGACTCCCGCAGCCGGCGGGATAGCGGGTACATCGAGCGGCTGGGGTACTTCAACCCTGTCGCCCGCGGTCAGGAGGTGCGCCTGCACATGGATGCCGAGCGCGTGCAGCACTGGCTCTCCAGGGGGGCCCGTGCCTCCGAGCGCGTCTCCAAGCTCCTCAAGGAATTCCAGAAGCAGAACGCCGGCGCCTGAGGCGCCCTGACAGGATGGGCATGGGGCAGCCGGACCACATCGTGGTGGGGCGTATCGCCGGTGTATACGGCGTGCGGGGCTGGCTCAGGCTCTTCTCGGAGACCGATCCCCGGGCGCAGTTGATCCGGTACAACCCCTTGTTCATGGAAGGGACGGGCGGATGGCAGGAGGTGCGCCTGGAGGAGGGTCGGGAACACGGCAAGGGGCTGGTGGCCAAGTTCGAGGGGCTGGATGATCGTGCTGCCGCGGCCACCTGGACCGGCCGGCGTCTGGCCATTCGCCGGGACCAGCTCCCGCCGTTGCCTGAAGGCGAGTACTACTGGGCCGAACTGCTGGGTCTGAGGGTGATCAATCTCGAGGGCGTGGAGCTGGGCCAGGTGGACCATCTCATCCAGACCGGAGCCAACGACGTCCTGGTGGTGCGGGGAGATCGGGAACGGCTGATCCCCTATGTGCGTGAGCAGGTGATCCGGGAGGTGGACCCTGGGTCGGGCCGGATCCAGGTGGACTGGGATCCGGACTTCTAAGGTCGTGCGCTTCGATATCGTCAGCGTCTTTCCGCAATGGGTCTCCTCCGTGGCCGACTGGGGGGTGACCGGAAGGGCCCGGGAGCGGGGGCAGTTGTCCCTGCAATGCTGGGACCCACGGGACTACACCCAGGATCGCCATCGTACGGTGGATGACCGCCCCTACGGCGGTGGCCCGGGCATGGTGATGAAGGTGGAGCCCCTGCGCCGGGCGATCCGGGCGGCCCGTTCGGCCGATCCGCGCCCCGCGCGAGTGTTGTACATGAGCCCCCAGGGCCGTGTGCTGGACCAGGCCGCGGTGCGGGAACTGGCAGGGTCCGAACGCCTGATCCTCCTGGCGGGGCGTTACGAGGGCATCGATGAGCGCCTCATCCGGCTGGAGGTGGACGAGGAGTGGTCCATCGGGGATTACGTCCTCTCCGGAGGTGAGCTGCCGGCCATGGTGATGGTGGACGCCTGTGCGCGTCTGTTGCCCGGCGTGCTGGGTGATGCGGATTCCGCGGCACAGGATTCGTTCTCCGACGGGTTGCTGGATTGCCCCCATTACACCCGGCCCGAGGTGTACGAAGGGATGGCGGTGCCCGGGGTGCTGTGCAGCGGCGACCACGCCCGGATCGCCCGGTGGCGCCATCAGCAGGCCCTGGGTCGGACCTGGGAACGAAGGCCCGATCTGCTGGACAAGACGGATTTGAGCGAGGCGGACCGCCGTCTGCTGGAAGACTATCAACGCGACCGCGCGAGCACGCAGGCCGCGCCGAGCAGTGACTGACAGGGGTCGAAACATGAGCAACATCATCCAACAACTGGAAGCCGAGCAGATGAACCGCGAGGTGCCCGATTTCACGCCCGGGGATACCGTGGTCGTGCAGGTCAAGGTGACGGAGGGCAACCGCGAGCGTCTGCAGGCCTTCGAGGGCGTGTGCATCGCCAAGCGCAATCGCGGAATCAACTCCGCCTTCACCGTGCGCAAGATGTCCCATGGGGAAGGGGTGGAACGGGTCTTCCAGACCTACAGCCCGTCCGTGGCGGACATCCAGGTGAAGCGCCGCGGCAAGGTCCGCCGGGCCAAGCTGTACTACCTGCGCGGTCGCACCGGCAAGGCCGCCCGGATCAAGGAAGACGTCAAGTAAGTCCCTCTTCCACCGGGAGAGGGCCTGCGGGCCCCAGACGCCCGTCCGGGCAGGGCCTCGGACGGGCGTGCTCCCGTGGGGCGGATGGTCGGCTTCCCCGATCCTTCCCATGATACGGTCCCCCGCTTTGCACGGCCCTGTCCCCACGGCCGTCATGGAAACCCCCGTGGGGTTCCTCGGTTTGTACGCCGATGCCACCGTGCTGCGGCGTATCGATTTCCTCCCTCCCGAAGCACTCCGGCCTGATCCGGGGGAGGCGACGCAGCCCATCCAGCTGGCGCGGCAGCAACTGACCGCCTACTTCCGCGATCCCCAAGCCCCCTTTTCCCTGCCTCTCGATCCCGTGGGCACCCCCTTCCAGCGCCGTGTCTGGGCCGCCCTGGAGCGGATCCCGCCGGGACAGGTCCGCACCTACGGTGAACTGGCCCGCACGCTGGGTTCGGGCCCCCGGGCCGTGGCCGGGGCCTGCCGGGCCAACCCCCTGCCCATCGTCATCCCCTGCCACCGCGTGGTGGCTGCCGACGGGCCCGGCGGATATGCCGGGGCCAGCCGGGGCGGCCCGGTGGCGTTGAAGCGCTGGTTATTGGCCCATGAATCCGGGTATCGGCCGGTGGTCCCGGGGGAAACCGAAAATATCTGAAAGTTATTTTCTTATTCGATTGAAGATTGACTTTTCCCAATATCCATCCCACCCTTAAGGACAGGTCTTCCGGGATGCCGGGAATCCTGCCGGGGGCGTCCCCGGTACCGGGTCCGGCGATGGGGAGGCCCCAGGGGGCTACATGTCGCAAACATGTGCGGAGGAGAACAAGATGCTCAGGCGACTGCTGCTGTGTACGATCCTATTGGCCGTGGGGGTGGCCGGCCCGGTGTCGGGGTCCGATTCACCCTATCTGACCGACCGTGAGCAACTCATGATGCTGGCGGATGGCAACCCGGCGGAACACGCCGTCTGGACGGGGGAGGAGCTGTTCCACGAAAAACGGGGCCCGAAGAACGCCTCCCTGGAGGAGTGCGACTTTGGCCTGGGCCCCGGGGTGCTCGAGGGGGCCTATGTGCAGATGCCCCGTTACTTCGAGGATGCGGGCCGGGTCATGGACCTGGAGAGCCGCATCATCTATTGCATGAAGACCCTCCAGGGGTTCACCGAGGAGGACGATCCCATCGCCCGCAAGCATTCCTCCGATAGTGGTACCGCCGACCTGGTGGCCCTTTATACCTATATCGCCAGCCAGTCCGACGGGATGGAATGGGATCCCCCCATGGATCATCCCATGGAGGAGCTTACCCGGGACGCCGGCGAGGTCCTGTTCTACCGTCGCGCCGGAAAGATGGACTTTGGCTGCGTCAATTGCCATGGCGACTCCCGCAAGCGCATCCGCCTGTCCTATCTCCCTTCGGTGAACCGGCCCAAGGAATGGGCCAAGGCCATCTCCTGGCCGGCCTATCGTATCGGTCATGGCGTGGTGCGCACCTCACAGCACCGGGTTCGGGGCTGCTACTGGCAGATGCGCCAGGCCGGACTGCAGTTCGGTTCGGAGGCCTCCATCGCCATCCTGTCCTTCTGGACGGACCAGGCCCGAGGGCAAGTTGCCACACTGCCGGACGTGAAGCGTTGAGGGGGGAACATCATGCATAACAGGACCTGTCACACCCTGGCGGCAGCGGGCCTGCTGGCCCTGGCCGGGATCGCCGGCTGCGCCCAGCCCCAGGCCGAGGAGGAGTCCCGTGGGGTCGATCCTCGGGAGATGACGCCGGAGGAATACGCCGAATACCTGGTCTTCGAGTCCGACAGTTTCCGCCTGGACCAGTCCGTCCAGGAGGGGGGGGATGCCCGCCAGCGCATGGAGCAGGATCCGCTCCAGCAGATGTGCAGCGAGGCCCGGAACCGCCCCTCGGGGGAGGAGGCGACCCGCATCGTGCGCATGGCCCGGGAGAGCATCCGCTATCCCGAGGACGGCATTGAGCTTGGGGATTGGCGTAAGGGGGCGGAACTGGCCCGCAGCGGTTACGGGTATCGTGTGGGGCACCGCAATGACGATCCGGACCGCGCCGTGGGGGGCAATTGCTATGCCTGCCACCAGATGGACCCCGAGGAGATGGGGTATGGCAATCTCGGGCCGAGCCTCACCAACTACGGCGAACAGCGGGGAGACGGGGAATCGGTGCGGCGCTTCGTCTACGAGATGATCTACAATCCCCACGCCTATTTCCCGTGCACCAACATGCCCCGCTTCGGGGTGAACGACTTCCTCACCCAGGAGTCCATCAGTCACATCATGGCCTACCTGCTGGATCCGGAGTCTCCGGTGAACCAGGGGGATGGGGATGATCCGGAGTCGGAGGGACGTCGGGGGCTGTAGAACCCCGTGATCCCCAGGCGGCGGGGGGGGAACCGTGTTCGCCGCCCCCGCCGGGCGGCCCCAGGGCCCGGGATGTCCTCCCGGGCCCTTTTGCATCCGGCCCCTTGAAATCCCGCGGGGCATCCCCATGTCTCCTGCCGGTAGTCAAAATCCATACCCATCCAACCGGAGCATCCATGAGCGTCGACACCCACAAGGAAACCCGAACCTTCCAGACCGAGGTCAGCCAGCTGCTGCACCTGATGATCAACGCGCTGTACTCCAACAAGGAGATCTTCCTGCGCGAGCTGGTCTCCAATGCCGCGGACGCCTGCGACAAGCTGCGCTTCGAGGCCCTATCCGACGATGGCCTCATGGAAGGGGACGGAGAACTTCAGATCCAGGTGTCCCACGACAAGGACGCCCGCACCATCACCATCCGGGACAATGGTATCGGGATGAGCCGGGAGGACGTGATCGAGAATATCGGCACCATCGCCCGCTCCGGTACCCGGGAATTCCTCAGCCAACTCACCGGCGATCAGCAGAAGGATGCCCACCTCATCGGTCAGTTCGGTGTGGGATTCTATTCCTCCTTCATCGTCGCCGACCGGGTCACCCTCACCACCCGCCGGGCCGGCATGGGGCCGGAGCACGGTGTGCGCTGGAGCTCGGACGGGACCGGCGAGTTCACCGTGGAGACGGTGGAACGG
>JBKGXY010000028.1:0-19937 GCA_046546415.1 Ectothiorhodospira sp. | reverse complement strand
CAGGGAGAGGAGCGCGATGGCCACCACCAGCCCCTCGGGCATGTTCTGCAGGCCGATGGCCACGGCCAGGGTCATGCCATCGCTGAGGTCCCCGCCAAACCCCACGCCCATGGCCAGCCCCTCCGGCAGGTGGTGCAGGGCGATGGCCAGCACGAACAGATACACACGGCGGACCTTGGCGGGATCCGCCCCGCTCTGGGGCCCGAGGATAAAATGCTCGTGGGGCACGCTGTGATGCAACAGGAGCAGGAACCCACCCCCCAGTCCGACCCCGGCGGCCAGCACCCCCACGGCCAGGAAGCTGGGGCCATACTGCGTTTCCGCCCCCTCCAGGGCCGGCACCGCCAGTTCCAGGGCGGCGGCCGCCAGCATCACCCCGGCCCCGAAGCCCATCATGGCGTCCTCCACGGACCGGGGGATGCGGCGGATGAAGAGGACCGGCAACGCCCCCACCAGGGTGAACAGACTGGCCACGAAACTGGCCAGCACGCCGATCTGAATGGTGCCCAGGCCGGATACCCTGGCCTCGATCCATGGCCAGGATGCAGCGACCCCGGCGATCACCAACGCCAGGATCGCCAGTGCCACGATCATGGGTTTTCTGGAGAACGGCTCCGGGATCTCCCCCAGGGCCTGGTCCCGTGGATCCGTCATCTTTTCTTCACCTCGCTCACGAATGGAACTACCCCCCAAGGCACGCCTTCGCGCACCCTATCGCAGACCGCTCCAGACGGAAACGGCGCAGCGCAATCCACACCCCCGGCCAGCAGGTCGTTCGGGGCCGGTGCGGTGAGTCCCTCACCCGGCGGATGCTAGAATCCCGGCTGCCGATCTTTCCCCCGGAACCGTCTTATGCGCATCGCCCTGATCCAGCAGACCTGCGTCCTCGACGCCCGCGAGAACCTGACCCGGAACACGGAAGCCCTGCGGGCCGCCGCCCGCCAGGGGGCACAACTGGGGATCCTCCAGGAGCTGCATACCGGCCCCTATTTCTGTCAGACGGAGGACACCGACCTCTTCGACCGGGCCGAGCCCATCCCCGGTCCCACCACCGAGGCCCTGGGTGGACTGGCGGCGGAACTGGGGATGGTGATCGTGGCCTCGCTGTTCGAGCGCCGCGCGGCGGGCCTGTACCACAACACCGCCGTGGTGCTGGACGCCGATGGTCGCATTGCGGGGCGCTACCGCAAGATGCATATCCCGGACGATCCCGGATACTACGAGAAGTTCTATTTCACCCCGGGGGATCTGGGGTTTCATCCCGTGGACACCCGGGTGGGCCGTCTGGGGGTGCTGGTGTGCTGGGATCAATGGTTCCCCGAGGCGGCGCGGCTCATGGCCCTGGCGGGGGCCGAGATCCTGATCTATCCCACGGCCATCGGCTGGAACCCGGAGGATGACCCCGGGGAACAGGCCCGGCAGCGGGAGGCCTGGATCACGGTGCAGCGCGGCCATGCCGTGGCCAACGGGCTCCCCCTGGCGGCCTGCAACCGGGTGGGGTTTGAGCCGGACCCCTCCGGGGTCACCGCGGGCAGCCGATTCTGGGGGAGCAGTTTCGTCTGCGGGCCCCAGGGGGAATTCCTGGCCCGGGCCCCCGAGGACGAGGAGGCCGTGCTGACGGTGGACCTGGACCTGCAACACAGCGAGGCGGTGCGACGCATCTGGCCCTTCCTGCGGGATCGGCGGATCGACGCCTACGGGGAACTTCTCAAGCGCTTTCGCGATCCCTCGTGAGAACTGGATCCGGAAAAACCGGACAGATAACTCGGTATTGATTGATCTTCGCTACGGACACGGCGTTGACATGCCTTTAGGATAGGCTTCGAATGACCACCACAGCAGAAGGAGCACACAGCATGAATGCAGAAAAGAACATGGGTGCCAATGACCGCATGGTCCGTATCGTCGTCGGCCTGGTGCTGATCGCCCTGGTCTTCGTCGGGCCGCAGACCCCCTGGGGCTGGCTCGGCCTGATCCCGCTGGCCACCGCCCTGATGAGCTGGTGCCCGGCCTACAGCCTGCTGAACATCAGGACCAACTCCGACGAAGAGGCCTGAGGTGCCTCCGGTGCCCCATGCAGGCGTGAACACGCCCGGGCGGGGCACCGCATCACCCTGCATCGCGATATAATCGGCGGCCCGTCCGATCCCAAACGGCCCGACCGAACGCATGTCACCCGTCCCCCCCATCCCTTTCCATGATCTCCATTTGCCCGGCGCGGGGGAAACCGCCCGCTGGGGACCGCTCTGTGGATCCGCCCTGGACCTGGCGGCCTGCAGTGCCCTGAGCCGCCACAAGGGGCTCACCCTCATCGTCACCCCCGACGTGCAGACGGCGGAACGCCTGGAAGCCAATCTGGAGTTCTTTCTCAGCGGGCAGGACCTGCCCGTGCTCTCCCTGCCCGATTGGGAGACCCTGCCCTACGACGTCTTCTCCCCCCACGAGGACATCATCTCACGCCGACTGGAGACCCTGGCACGGCTGCCAGGCCTGCGGCGGGGTGCCCTCATCATCCCGGTGACGACCCTCCTGCAGCGCCTGCCGCCCCGGGCCTGGCTGCAGTCGGAGTGCCTGCAGCTGGCCCGCGGCCAGCGCATCGACCGGGATGCCCTGATCCGGGGCTTCGAGCAGGCGGGCTATCGCCACGTGAGCCAGGTGATGGAACACGGGGAATACGCCGTGCGCGGGGCCCTGATGGATGTCTTCCCCATGGGCAGCGAGGCCCCCTATCGCATCGATCTGCTGGACGACGAGATCGAGACCCTGCGCACCTTCGACCCGGAGACCCAGCGTTCCCGGGAGACCATCGACCAGGTGCACCTGCTGCCGGCCCATGAGTTCCCCCTGAACGAGGCAGGCATCAAGACCTTCCGCCGCCGCTACCGCAACCTCATCGAGGGCGACCCCCAGGCCAGCCTCATCTATCGCGAGGTGAGCCAGGGGCATGCCCCCGCCGGCGTGGAATACTACCTGCCGCTGTTCTTCGAGGCCCTGGAGACCCTGTTCGAGCACCTCCCGGCCGACACCCTGGTACTGCGCACGGGGGATGTGGATGCCCCGGCCCGGGCCTTCGCCGAGCAGGTCGCCCACCGCTACGAGCAACGCCGCCACGACCGGGAGCGCCCCCTGCTGCCCCCGGAGCACCTGTTCCTCGGCCTGGAGGAGCTGGAGGCCCATCTGGGGCGTCATGCCCTCCTTGACCTGAGCCGCGAGGCACCGCCCAAGCCGTCCGCCCCCCTGGACCGGAGGGTGGACAGCCGTCCCCTGGAGGATCTTCGCCTCCAGCCGCGCCAGGCCCGGCCTTGCGCCGCGTTGCAGGGATTTCTTTCCGGTTTTCAGGGACGGGTCCTGTTCGTGGCCGAGTCCGCCGGCCGGCGCGAGGTGCTCCTGGATGCCCTGCGGACAGGCGGGATCGTCCCCACCCCCGTGGCCGACTGGCCCGAGGCCCTGGCCGCCGAGGCCTCCCCCGTTCTCCTCACGGGACCGCTGCAGGAAGGCCTGTGCCTGCCCACGCCAGGCCTTGCCGTACTCACCGAGCCCAACCTCTTCGGCGAGCGGGCCCAGCAGGCGCGTCGACGACGCAAGCCCACCCGGGACCCCGAGACCGTGGTGCGCAACCTCACGGACCTGCATCCGGGGGCGCCGGTGGTTCATGAGGAACACGGCGTGGGGCGGTACCTGGGGCTGCAGAAGATCGATGTGGGCGGTCAGGACACCGAATTCCTCACCCTGGAATATGCCGGCGGGGACAAGCTCTACGTCCCCGTGGCCTCACTGCACCTGGTGGGCCGCTACGCCGGGGCCGACCCGGAACACGCCCCGCTCCACCGACTGGGATCGGAGGCCTGGTCGCGGGCCCGGCGCAAGGCGGCGGAGAAGGCCCGGGACGTGGCCGCGGAACTCCTGGATATCCACGCCCGCCGCGCCGCCCGGGAGGGCCACAGCTACCGCACCCAGGGAGAGGAATACATCGCGTTCGCCGCCACCTTTCCCTTCGAGGAGACCCCGGACCAGCAAAGCGCCATCGACGCCGTGCTGGAGGACATGGCCTCGGAGCGCCCCATGGACCGGGTGGTCTGCGGGGATGTGGGCTTTGGCAAGACGGAGGTGGCCATGCGGGCGGCCTTCGTGGCGGTGCAGAACGGGCGGCAGGTGGCGGTGCTGGTGCCCACCACCCTCCTGGCCCAGCAGCACGACCAGAACTTCCGCGACCGCTTCGCCGACTGGCCCATCCGCATCGAGACCCTGTCCCGCTTCGGTTCGGGCAAGCAGCAGCAGGCCGTGCTCCAGGGGCTCGAGGAAGGGCGCGTGGACATCGTCATCGGCACCCACAAGCTCCTCCAGGGGAACGTCCGCTTCCAAAACCTGGGGCTGGTGATCGTGGACGAGGAGCAGCGCTTCGGGGTGCGCCACAAGGAGCGGCTCAAGGCCCTGCGGGCGGAGGTGGACCTGCTCACCCTGACGGCCACCCCCATCCCGCGCACCCTGAACATGGCCCTGGCGGGTCTGCGGGATCTGTCCATCATCGCCACCCCACCGGATGAACGGCTCACCATCAAGACCTTCGTGGGCGAATGGAACGACACCCTGATCCAGGAGGCCTGCCTGCGGGAGATCCGCCGCGGCGGCCAGGTCTACTTCCTGCACAACGAGGTCCAGGATATCGAGAGGACCGCGGAGAACCTGGCCCGGCTCGTGCCCTCGGCCCATATCGGCATCGCCCACGGCCAGATGCGGGAACGGGATCTGGAACAGGTGATGCTGGACTTCTACCACCGCCGCTACAACATCCTGGTGTGCACCACCATCATCGAGACGGGCATCGACGTGCCCACGGCCAACACCATCCTCATCGACCGGGCCGACCGCATGGGGCTCTCGCAGCTGCATCAGTTGCGTGGCCGCGTGGGCCGCAGTCATCACCGGGCCTATGCCTACCTGATCACGCCGCACCCCTCCGCCATGACCAAGGACGCCACCAAGCGCCTGGAGGCCATCGCCTCACTGGAGGACCTGGGGGCGGGATTCACCCTGGCCAGCCACGACCTGGAGATCCGCGGGGCCGGGGAACTTTTGGGGGATGAACAGAGCGGACAGATCCAGGAGGTGGGCTTCTCCCTCTACAACGACCTCCTGGACCGGGCCGTCAGGGCCCTGCGGGAGGGGCGCGTCCCGGAACTGGACCATACCGGCCACGAGGCCACCGAGGTGGAACTGGGGCTGCCCGCCCTGCTCCCGGATGACTACGTGCCGGACATCCACAACCGTCTGATCCTCTACAAACGTCTCTCCGCCTGTCAGGACCTGGAGCAGGTGCGGGAGATGGAGGTGGAGATGGTGGACCGCTTCGGTCTGCTGCCGGACCCGGCAAAACACCTGGTGGAGGCCACACGTCTCAAGCTGCATCTGCAGCCCTACGGGGTGCGCAAGCTGGAGATGGGTCCCCAGGGGGGGCGGTTGCAGTTCACCCCCGATCCCCCGGTGGACCCCGCCAGCGTCATCCAGCTGGTTCAGTCCGACCCCGCACGCTACCGCCTGGATGGTCCGGACCGGCTGCGCCTCGTGGAGGAGACCCAGACCCTGGAGCAACGGGTCCAGGCGGTGCTGCGCCTGCTGGATGGATTGACCCTGCGGGATGCGGTCCAGGCGGCCTGAGGCACCCGTATTGGCCGTCAGTTGCGTCCGTAGGTATCTTCGAAACGGATGATGTCGTCCTCTCCCAGATAGCTCCCCGACTGCACCTCGATCAGCTCCAGGGGGATCCGGCCGGGGTTCTCCAACCGATGGGAGACCCCCAGGGGGATGTAGGTGGATTCGTTCTCCGACAGGATGAACTGCTCCTCCCCCCGGGTGATGCGTGCAGTCCCCCGCACCACGATCCAGTGCTCCGCCCGATGGTAATGCATCTGCAGGGAGAGCTGCTGCCCGGGTTTGACGGTGATGCGTTTCACCTGGAACCGGGAGGCGGCGTCGATCCGTTCGTAGGTCCCCCAGGGCCGGGCCACACAGCGATGGTTCTCCGACTCCTCCCGATCCTGGGCCTTGAGACGGGCTACGATCTCCTTCACCTCCTGGTGGCGCTCCTTGTGCATCACCAGGATGGCATCCGCCGTCTCCACCACGATCAGATCCTCCACACCCACCGCGGCCACCAGGCGGGCGTCCGCGTGCAGATAACAGTTGCGGGCCCCCGAGACCATGACATCCCCCACCGCCACGTTGCCCTCGGCATCCTGCTCACCGGCGGACCACAGGGCGGCCCAGGACCCGACATCGTTCCATCCCGCCTCCAGGGGCACCATGACGGCGCGCCGGGTGTGCTCCATCACCGCATAGTCGATGGACTCGCTGCGACAGGCCGTGAAGGCCTCCCGATCCAGCCGCAGGAAATCCAGATCCCCCTGCGCCCCGGCACAGGCCCGCTCGCAGGCCTCCAGGATATCGGGTGCCCACTCCGCCAGTTCTTCCAGAAAACTGGAGGCCCGGAAGACGAACAGGCCACTGTTCCAGAAATAGCCCCCGCTGGCCAGATACCCCTCGGCCGTCTCCCGGTCCGGCTTCTCCACGAACTCCTGCACGGAGGCCACCCCACCCGTGTCGCCCTCCCCCACCCGGATATAGCCATAGCCGGTATGGGGTTCCGTGGGGGGGACCCCGAAGGTCACCAGGG
Organism: Ectothiorhodospira sp.; assembly: GCA_046546415.1. Classification (GTDB taxonomy): domain Bacteria; phylum Pseudomonadota; class Gammaproteobacteria; order Ectothiorhodospirales; family Ectothiorhodospiraceae; genus Ectothiorhodospira. The sequence continues at coordinate 13,267 of JBKGXY010000028.1, read as the reverse complement.
CACCACTGGCGGCGGCCTCCACGGCCTCGGCCACGGCCCGGCGAAAGGCCCCGATATCACGGATCAGATGATCCGCCGGCATCACCAGAAGCACCGGGTCCTCCCCCGATGCCCGGGCGCGAAGGGCCGCCACCGCAGCCGCCGGGGCCGTATTACGCCCCACCGGCTCCAGCAGGATGCCCCCTGGATGCAGTCCCATCTGACGCAACTGTTCCGCCACCAGGAAACGATGTGCCTCATTGCAGACCAACAAGGGCGGCGCCACACCCTCCCCGGGCAGACGGGCCAGGGTCCCCTGCAACAGGGTCTCCCCCTGCCCCGACAGGGGCAGGAACTGTTTCGGAAACAACTGCCGCGACATGGGCCACAGACGGGTTCCCGCCCCACCGGACAGGATGACGGGGATGAGGGTCATGGAATCTCCTGACACAACGGACGCAATACCGGTCCTCGGGGTGATCGCTCCCCCGGATACCGATCCATCGGGTATCGAACGGGCGGCTACCGCTCGACGGTAGCACCATGGCAGACACAGCGCCAGGCAGGGCTGCGCGCCATGCCTGGCACGGCAGAAAGGGGGACGCTCCGGGTGTGATCCCAAGTGGCCCTCTTTGTATATCGGTGGTATTTCCGCCCGGCTCCCGGACCTGCCGGCGGAGATACGGCCTCAGTCGCGGCGATAGAGACCGGTGATGCGGTTCATGCCCAGGATGGCGGGCTCCACCTGTTCCAGCAGTTCCCACTGGCCCAGACCCTCGGGCAGGTCCGGGTCCCGGTCCAGGGCCAGCACCCAGAAGTAGTAGCGATGGGTGCCATGGCCCTGGGGGGGCATGGGGCCACCGTAGCCGGTGCGGCCGAAGTCGGTCATCCCGGTGGCGTAGTCCTGCACGCCTTCCGGCAGTGCATTCACCGAGGCGGGGATGTTGTAGAGCACCCAGTGCACGAAGCCGTAGGTGCCCCGGGGGGAGACCAGGGGCGCATCGGGGTCGTGGCAGATCACGGCGAAGCTGCGGGTGCCCGACGGGGCCCCGGACCAGGAAAGTGCCGGGGAGACATCCTCCCCCTCGCCGGTGTGACGCGTGGGGATGGACGCGCCGTCGGCGAAGGCCGGACTCTCCACCTGCATGTCGGACAGTGCAAAACCCATGGGTGGCCTCCTCAATGTTCGCAATGGATCGGATGATGCGCCGGTGCGCCTGGGTTGCCTGTTACGGCGCGCTCCGGCGGTGACTGGCCCTGGAGTCTAACGGGGATGCGGGGCGGCGGGAAACCGGGCCGTTCTCAGGCGCATTCGATGCGGTTGCGGCCGTTCTCCTTGGCGCGATAGAGGGCCTCGTCCGCCCGCCGCAACAGGTGCTTGCGGGAATCCCCTTCCCGGAAGTTGGCCACCCCAAGGCTCAGGGTGATCCGCCCCACCGGATCGTGGTTCTCGCTGGAAACTACGCCCCTCCCGCAGGCATTCGCGCAGGCGCTGGATGATCTCGGGCTGGGTGCGGGGTCCCTGCAGGAGGCGCGGATTGCGGCCGTACAACTCCCCGGCGGCATACCCCGTCATGCGCACGAAGGCGGGGTTGACGTAGACGATACGCGGCCCCGGCGGCTCCAGGTCCGCCGTGGTGATCACCACGGCGTTGAAGGACTGCTCCACGGCGGCCCGGAGCAACCCGTCCATGGGGAGCTCCGGGGCCGGATGGGGGGTGGCTATGGGGTGATCCGGGCTCATTATGGAATGATAGTGGATCCCTCCCCTGGCCAGAAGGGATGGATTCGGTACACTCCTCACCATGTTCGCATTCCTCCAAGGCTTCGCCTACGGGCTCTTCCTCTCCTGCCTGCCCTGGCTGATCCTGGGGCTGATGGAACCGCGCTGGGCGCTGCCCACCGATCCCCCGCGCCGCTGGCAGGTCCTGCTGCGCTACTGGCTTCTCTTCCCCTTCCTCGCCTTCGTGCTCTGGCTCACCTCCCTGTGGGGCGGTTTCGGGGCCTCCCTGGGAGGCTGGATGGCCGGCCTGCTCGCCATCGCCGTGGAGATCCCGGCAGAACGGGCCTGGCGGGGCTGGCAGGCCCGAAGGGCGCGGCAACGGCAACAGGCCCGCACCCAGGCCGCCGCCGAACGGGAACGGGCACGGCAGGAGCAGAAGGCCCGGGAGGCGGGGCTGGCGGTGCTGGACCCCGCCCGTCCCCCTGCGGATGCCGATGACCTGGTGCGGGCCCTGTGCGAGGTCAAGGGCCGGCTGCTGGAGATCCGCCGTATGGACCTGGCGCCCCAGGCGGACCGGCTCTATACCCGGTATCACCACGTGAACCGCCTACTGGACGGCAAGTTCGATCCCCGGGAACTGACCCACGAGCGTTCCCGCACCCTGGTGGGCGAGGTGGCCTGGTCCGCCGTGGATCAGCTCAACACCATGGCCTCCGTGGCCCGGGGTACCCTGGGGGTAGATACCGCCGAGGTCCACCGACGCCTGGGGGCCCCGGAGGTGACCGACCAGGAGCGCCAGGCCCTATCGCGGCGCCTGGAGCTGGTGGAAGAGACGGAGGAACGCCTCCGGGACCTGAAGGCCCGCAACGAGGCCGCACTCACCGCCCTGGACGACGCGGCGGTGGCGGTCTCGGCGGTGGACACCCAGCGCCCCCGGGCCGGCGTGGCGGCGGAACAGGCCCTGGAGGACCTGCGCCGCTTCGTGGAGCAGGCACACCGCTATGGCCGGCGTGAATGAGCACGGCGGCCCCGGAATCCGCTCACCCCGAACCCGGCCCGCTGGGTCGGCCCTGGCTACGAGGTAACCCATGAGTACAACACAGGATGACCCCCGCGACCCCAGCCTCGATCTCTCCCTGCCCCCGGCGGAGGAGATCGAATCGCAGGTGAAGGACGAGACCGATCCCGAGGCCGTCACCGAGGAACCGGAACTCGTGGAACGGGCGGAGCGGTTCCTGGCACAGGTGCTGGCCACCGGCGACGGCGGTGATCAACGCACGCGCCAGGCGGTGGACGAGATGGGACTGGAGGTCCAGCGCCAGGCCGCCCATCGCAGCGAGATGCTCAAGGCCCCCCTGCGCAAGCTGGCCCACCAGGGGGACGAGGGCGGGCCGGTGGCCCGGTCCCTCACGGACCTGCGGGGTCGCATGGAAGAGCTGGACCCCAAGCGGCACAATCTCCAGGGTCGCGGCCTCTCCGGCCTGCTGGCCCGGATCCCCGGCGTGGCCTCGCCCCTCAAGCGTTACTTCCACCGCTTCGAGACGGCCCAGGAGGCGCTGGATCACATCATCAAGGACCTGGAGGCGGGCAAGGACATGCTCCACCGGGACAACCTCACCCTGGCGGACGATCAGCAGTCCCTGCGGGAGAGCCTGGAGCAACTCCGCCGCCAGGTGGCCCTGGGGCGGATCATCGACCGCCGCCTGACGGAGAAGGCCGACGCCCTGGGAGACCAGGACCCGCAAAAGGGGTTCATCCAGGAGGAACTGCTCTTCCCCCTGCGACAGCGCATCGTGGACCTGCAGCAGCAGCTCACCGTGAGCCAGCAGGGGATCCTGTCACTGGAGGTGGTGATCCGCAACAACCGCGAACTCATGCGCGGGGTGGACCGGGCCATCAACGTCACCGTCTCTGCCCTCAACGTGGCGGTGACCGTGGCCCTGGCCCTGGCCAACCAGCGCCTGGTGCTGGATCGGGTGGAGGCCCTGAACACCACCACCTCCGACCTCATCGCCGGCACGGCCCAGGCCCTGCGGGGCCAGGGGGTGGAGATCCAGAACCGGGCGGCCACCACGGTGCTGGACATGGAGAAGCTGGAGCAGGCCTTCGAGGATGTGGTGGGCGCCATCGACGCCGTCTCCCGCTACCGGCGCGAGGCCCTGCCCCGGCTGGATGCCCAGATCGACCGGCTGGAGGCGCTGTCCTCACAGGGCACCCAGGCCATCCAGCGCATGGACCGGGGCGACGCCGCCCAGGCGGCCCCCCCGGTCTGACCCGCCGCTGGCGACGTCCCCCTCACCGGGGATCAGTCCCGGTCCTCGTCCTTGTCCCGCTCCACCGGCGGGTCGATGGGGGGCGGCCCGGCCCGGTTCTGGGCGACGATCTGGGCCACCAGGTGACCGATGCCCAGGACAAAGGCCACCGGGAACAGCAGGGCCAGCACCGGCACCGGGCCCCAGGCGAAGAGGAACCCCAGGGGGGAGATCTGCACCATCCAGAGCCCGAAGGCGATGAGGATCCATCGCCCGGCGAAGGTGGCGCAGTGATCACGACACCAGACGGCCCGGGCCAGACGCTGCTCCGGGGTGGACCGGGGCATGGCGCGCAGGCACCACGGGGCCAGGAGATAGGAGAGGACGGGGTCCACCAGGGAGGCGCGTGCTAGGTGTGGCATGGGATCCGGGTCACCTCGGAGACGGGATGGGATGGGCAGCGGGGTACGGGAAGAAGGCCTACTGCGCCTCGTCCCCCTGCCAGCGCGGTCCCTGTCCCGGGCCGCGATCCTGCGGCGGCCCCATGCGGTCCACGTCGCCGCCGCCGGGACCGCGTCCCTGGCCGGATGGACCGACATCGCCGCCGTTCATGCCTTCCCAGGGGGTGGGGGCCTCGTCCAGGGTCCTGCGCTGCTGCCGGTCCAGGGACTCATAGAGCCGCTCGGCCGCCTCGCCCGCCTTCCGGGCCTCCTCCGCCCGGGCCTCGGCCATGGCCGCCCGGTTACGCATCCGGGTCAGGAATCCGGTATCCCCCATGCCCTGGCGGCGGGCATCCCGCTGGTCCGGCGCCATGCGCGGCCCCAGATGCTTCATGAATTCGTCCCACAGGGGGCGCTGTTCCCCGGTGAGGTCCAGATCCTCCTCCACCTGGGCCATGCCCTGGGCCATGTTGCCCTGGCCCCGTCCGCCGGACGGGCCCATGCCCGACTGGCCGGGGCCTCTTCCCTGACCCATCTGCTCCTGACCCATTCCCTGGGATTGGGCGTGGACCAGGGCAGGCACCGCGAGCAGCACCGTAAGGGCACAGGTGGCGGTCAACCCACGCAGGGGTGAATGCGGCTTGGATCTCATGATGGAACCTCCCGACGTGAGGGCGTCAATGTTGATGTGTCCCTGGATGGTAATCCTAGTCGAGATCCCGGGACCGTGACGCCCATCTCGCGAGGGCGATGGGCGGGAAGATCCCGCGATACCGGAAATCAGGCCGCCGGGTCCAGCACCTCCAGGCCACCCAGGTAGGGCCTCAGGGCGGCGGGGAGATGGATGCGGCCCCGGGCGTCCTGGCCGTTCTCCACCAGGGCCACCAGGGTCCGGCCCACCGCCAGGCCCGATCCGTTGAGGGTGTGCAGCAACTCGGGCTTGCCCGTCTCCGGATTGCGGTAGCGGGCCATCATGCGCCGGGCCTGGAAGGCCTCGAAGTTGGAGCAGGAGGAGATCTCCCGGTAACGGCCCTGGCCGGGGAGCCATACCTCCAGATCATAGGTCTTGGCGGCGGAGAAGCCCAGGTCCCCGGTGCACAGGGTCATCACCCGATAGGGCAGCTCCAGGCGCTGCAGGATGGCCTCGGCATGGCCCGTGAGGGTCTCCAGGGCCGTCCAGGAATCCTGCGCGGGTACCAGTTGCACCAGCTCCACCTTCTCGAACTGGTGCTGGCGGATCAGGCCCCGGGTGTCCTTGCCGTAGGCTCCCGCCTCGGAGCGGAAGCAGGGGGTGTGGCAGACGAAGCGGGCGGGCATCTCGTCGGCCTCCAGGATGCGCCCCCGGGCCAGGTTGGTGACGGGGACCTCGGCGGTGGGGATGAGGTAGTAGCCGGGGTCGTCCCCCATGCGGAACAGGTCCGCCGCGAACTTGGGCAGCTGCCCCGTGCCCCGCAGGCTGTCGGCGTTCACCAGGTAGGGGACATACACCTCCTGATAGCCGTGCTCACCGGTGTGGATATCCAGCATGAACTGGATCAGGGCCCGGTGCAGGCGGGCCATGGGCCCCCGCAGGACGGCGAAGCGGCTGCCGCTGATGCGGGCGGCGCTGTCGAAGTCCATCCAGCCGTTGGGGGCCCCCAGGTCCACGTGGTCCCGGGGCTCGAAGTCGAATCGCCGGGGCTCGCCCCAGCGGCGTACCTCCAGGTTCTGGTCCTCATCCTGGCCCACCGGGACGCTCCCATGGGGCAGGTTGGGGATCCCCATGAGGAACTCCGAGAATTCATCCTGCAGGGCCGTCAGACGGGTCTCGCAGGCCTTGAGTTCATCCCCCAGCCGGCCCACCTCCGCCTTCAGGGGCTCGATGTCCTCGCCCCGGGCCTTGGCCTGGCCGATGGCCTTGGAGCGGCTGTTGCGCTCGCTCTGCAGCTCCTGGGTGCGCATCTGCAGGGTCCGGCGCTCGGACTCCATGCGTCTGAAGGCCTCGATATCCAGGGTGAAACCACGGCCGGCCAGTTGTGATGCGACCCCTTCCGGGTCGTTTCTCAGGGTCTTGGGATCAAGCATGTCGTCGGGTTCGGTGGGGTGGATCGTATGGTGTGGCGATGGTAACACACCGCCCCCGACGCGCCCCCTTTCACCGTGGATCCACCTTCAACCGTCAACAAATCCTCCCACGCACAGGCGTAAAACTGATATCCAGGGGGATACCAGGGGAACGATTGTTGACACATTGAAATTTTCCTCTATGGTCATGCCTGAATAACAGCCCGGCCGGGGCCCACTCACGCCAGGCCGTGCCTGCGGGCGCGGCCCCCCCTTGCGGGGACAACAACAGCAGGAGCGAGTCATGGGTTATGCAGAGGTGTACGACCGCGCGGTGAAAGATCCGGAGGGATTCTGGGCCGAAGCGGCCCGGGGCATCGACTGGGACAAACCCTGGGATCGGATCCTGGATGCGGACCATGCCCCCTTCTACCACTGGTTCGCCGGGGGCCGGCTCAACACCTGCCACAACGCCGTGGACCGGCACGTGGACAACGGCCGGGGCGAACAGCCCGCCATCATCTATGACAGCCCCGTGGCCCAGACCAAACAGGTCATCACCTACCGGGAACTGCAGCGGCAGGTGGCCCTGTTCGCCGGGGGGCTGGCCCGCCTGGGGGTGGAGAAGGGCGACCGCGTGATCATCTACATGCCCATGGTGCCCGAGGCCCTGGTGGCCATGCTGGCCTGCGCCCGCCTGGGGGCCATCCACTCGGTGGTGTTCGGTGGCTTCTCCTCCAACGAACTGAGCGCGCGCATCAACGACGCCAAGCCCCGGGTGGTGATCGGCGGTTCCTGCGGCATCGAACCCAGCCGTGTGGTGCCCTACAAGCCGCTGCTGGACAAGGCCATCGAGATGGCCGAGCACAAGCCCGAGCACTGCATCATCCTGCAGCGCCCCCAGTGCCCCGGGGAACTGGTGCCGGGGCGGGACCTGGAATGGAACGAATCGGTGCAGGACGTGGAACCCCACCCCTGCGTGCCGGTGGAGGCCACCGACCCGCTCTACATCCTCTATACCTCCGGTACCACTGGCAAACCCAAGGGCGTGGTGCGGGACAACGGCGGCCATGCCGTGGCCATGCACTGGAGCATGAAGCACATCTACGGCATGGAGCCGGGCGAGGTCTTCTGGGCCGCCTCCGACGTGGGCTGGGTCGTGGGCCACTCCTACATCGTCTATGCGCCGCTGATCTACGGCTGCACCACCGTGGTCTACGAGGGCAAGCCGGTGGGCACACCGGACCCGGGGGCCTTCTGGCGGGTGATCCAGGAGCACGGGGTGGCGACCATGTTCACCGCCCCCACCGCCTTCCGGGCCATCAAGAAGGAGGACCCGAAGGCGGAACACCTCAAACGCTACGACCTATCCGGCTTCCGGGCCCTGTTCCTGGCCGGTGAACGCTGCGACCCCGATACCCTCAACTGGGCCGGGGAGATCCTGCAGCGCCCCGTCATCGACCACTGGTGGCAGACGGAGACGGGCTGGGCCATCGCCGGAAACTTCCTGGGCATCGAGCAGCTGCCCATCCGACCCGGTACTGCCGGCAAGCCCGTGCCCGGCTACAACGTGCAGATCCTGGATGACCACGGCAACCCGGTACCCGCCGGCCAGATGGGCCGCATCATGATCCGGCTGCCCCTGCCCCCGGCCTGCCTGCCCACCCTCTGGCAGAACGACGAACGCTTCAAGCAGGCCTATCTCAGCGCCCAGCCCGGCTACTATCTCACCGGGGACTCCGGCTATCTGGACGAGGAGGGCTTCCTGTACGTCATGGGCCGCATCGACGACACCATCAACGTGGCCGGTCACCGCCTCTCCACCGGGGCCATGGAGGAGGTCCTGGCCAGCCATCCGGCGGTGGCCGAGTGCGCCGTCATCGGCGTGCAGGACCCGCTCAAGGGGGCCCTGCCCATGGGCCTGGTGGTGATGAAGAGCGGCGTGGACATCGCCGAGGAAGACCTGCGCCGGGAACTGGTGGAGCGGGTGCGGGACCAGATCGGGCCCGTGGCCGCCTTCAAGCTGGTGGCGGTGGTGAGCCGGCTGCCCAAGACCCGCTCCGGGAAGATCCTGCGGGCGGTCATGCGCAAGATCGCGGACAACGAGCCCTACCAGGCCCCGGCCACCATCGACGATCCGGCCATCCTGGACGAGATCAGCCAGCAGCTCAGCCGCATCGGCTACGCTGAAGGCAAGCAGACCTCCGCCTGAAGTCTGCCCCGGCGACGGCCATTTCCCCTCCGTTACGGCGGCCCCGCAGGGCCGCCCAGCGAAACCAGGCCGCGCCGGAGCCCGCCCCCACCCCGCCATCCGATATGCAGGCATGGGCATAACCTTAGCACCAGGATTGTCATCAAACCTTGGTCTTTACCCTGTTTTTAAGGCCTGTTACCCTGATATTGTTAACAATCGGATCCCACATGGCACCCTATAGCGATCACCAACCAGGCGAGCAGGGCGTGACACTGGCGGACCGGGTCTTCACCCGGCTGCGCAACGCCATCGTGGAGGGCGAGATCCCCGCCGGCAGCAAGATCAGCGAGCCGGAACTGGCGACGGAATACGGCATCAGCCGTGGTCCCCTGCGGGATGCCATGGGCCGTCTGGAGGCCTGCCACCTGGTGGAGCGGCGGGCCAACGTGGGGGCGCGCGTGGTCTCCCTCACCCAGGACGACCTGCTGGAACTGTACATCCTGCGGGAGGCCCTGGAGGGCATGGCGGCACGGCTGGCGGCGGAGCGCATCACCGAGAAGGAGCTGGAGCAACTGCGCCGGCTGCTCCGGCAGCACGAACAGCGGGGGGAGGTCCAGGAAGGCATCGCCTACTTCCAGAAGGAGGGGGACCTGGACTTCCACTTCCGCATCGTCCAGGCCAGCGGCAACCAGCGGCTGATCCAGCTGCTGTGCAACGACCTGTACCACCTGATGCGCATGTATCGCTACCAGTTCGGCATGGCCAGCGCCCGGGCCCTGATCGCCTTCCGGGAACACGGCCACATCGTCGAGGCCATCGCCGACCGGGATCCGGAGATGGCCGAGTTGATCATGCGCCGGCACATCCGCAGCTCCCGGGTGAACGTCGAGATGCTCTTCGACGCCCAGGATTCCCTCACCCGACGCTCCGATTCCGATCTGAGCGAGGCGGGCTAGGTCGTGACGGCCCCCTGCCCCCTGTCGCCACCCGGAGCGGCGCCGGAACCCAGACCCATTCCCTAGTAGTCAAGGAGTTTCCATGAACCAAGCATCCACACCCGGCGCCCGTCTTCGGCGCGCCGTCGAAGAGGAACAGCCGTTGCAGGTGGTGGGGGCCATCAATGCCTACCACGCCCTCATGGCCGAACACGTGGGCTACCGCGCCCTGTACCTCTCCGGGGGCGGCGTCGCCGCCGGCTCCCTGGCCCTGCCGGACCTGGGCATCAGCACCCTGCACGATGTCCTGGAGGATGTACGCCGCATCACCTACGTCACCGACGTACCCCTGCTGGTGGATGCCGACACGGGCTTCGGTTCCAGCGCCTTCAACATCGCCCGCACCGTACGGGAACTGGAACGGGCGGGGGCCGCGGGATGTCACATCGAGGATCAGGTGCAATCCAAGCGCTGCGGCCACCGTCCCGGCAAGGCCATCGTCGGCAAGGACGAGATGGTGGATCGCATCCGGGCCGCCGCCGATGCCCGGCACAACGATTTCGTGATCATGGCCCGCACCGATGCCCTGGCCGTGGAGGGCATGGATTCGGCCATCGAGCGGGCCGTGGCCTGTGTCGAGGCCGGGGCCGACATGATCTTCCCCGAGGCCATCACCTCCCTGGAGCAGTACCGGCAGTTCGTGGACGCGGTTCCGGTGCCGGTGCTGGCCAACATCACGGAGTTCGGCAGCACCCCGCTGTTCACCGTGGACGAGCTCAAGGGCTCCGGGGTGGGCCTGGTGCTCTATCCCCTGTCGGCCTTCCGCGCCATGAACCAGGCGGCCCTGAACGTCTATGAGACCATCCGCCGCGACGGCACGCAGCAGGGGGCACTGGACACCATGCAGACCCGGGCCGAGCTCTATGAACACCTGGGCTATCACGCCTACGAAGAGAAACTGGACCAGCTGTTCCGCAAAGGCGGCTAAGACGGAGAATCGAGCGATGACTGAGACCGAGAACACCAAGCCCAAGCCGAAGAAATCGGTGGCCCTGTCGGGCACGGTTGCCGGCAACACCGCCATCTGCACCGTGGGCCGCACCGGCAACGACCTGCACTACCGCGGCTACGACATCCTGGATTTCGCCGACCAGGCGGAATTCGAGGAGATCGCCTACCTGCTGGTGCACGGCACCCTGCCCAATCGGGCCGAACTGGCCCGCTACAAGGCCCATCTGCGCTCCATGCGCGGACTGCCCGCCGCCCTGCGCGCCACCCTGGAGCAGATCCCCCCCTCCGCCCACCCCATGGACGTGCTGCGCACCAGCGTCTCCCTGCTGGGCACCCTGGAGCCGGAGAAGGAGGACATGAACGTGGCCGGGGCACGGCTCATCGCCGATCGTCTGCTGGCCTCCCTGGGTTCCGCCCTGCTCTACTGGTACCACTTCGCCCACCACGGCCGGCGCATCGACGTGGAGACCGACGACGACAGCATCGGCGGACACTTCCTGCACCTGATGCACGGCAAGGCCCCCTCGGAAGACTGGGTGCGGGCCATGCACACCTCCCTCAACCTCTACGCCGAGCACGAGTTCAATGCCTCCACCTTCACCGCGCGCGTGGTGGCCGGCACCAACTCCGACATCTACTCCGCCCTCACCGGCGCCATCGGCGCCCTGCGGGGTCCCAAGCACGGCGGGGCCAACGAGGTGGCCTGCGACATCCAGCTGCGCTACCACGACGCCGACGAGGCGGAGGCGGACATCCGCGAACGCATCGCCCGCAAGGAGATCGTCATCGGCTTCGGCCATCCGGTCTACACCCTCTCCGATCCGCGCAACCGCGTCATCAAGGACGTGGCCCGCCGCCTCTCCGAGGCCCAGGGGTACATGCGCATGTACCAGGTGGCCGAGCGGCTGGAATCGGTCATGTGGGAGGCGAAGAAGATGTTCCCCAACCTGGACTGGTTCTCGGCGGTGTCCTACCACATGATGGGCATCCCCACGCCGCTGTTCACCCCCATCTTCGTCATCGCCCGCACTGCCGGCTGGGCCGCCCATGTCATCGAGCAGCGCCAGGACGGCAAGATCATCCGTCCCGGCGCCAACTACACCGGGCCGGAGAACCAGTCCTGGGTGCCCCTGGAGCAGCGCGGCTGAGGCCCCGCTCCCGATGACCTTTCCCCGCCGTGGCCCCCGGCCGCGGCGGGTACGAATCCCACTGACTACAGGAGAAACCCGCCCATGGGTGGACATACCGCTGACGCCAACGTGCGTCCCGAACCCGATCAGGAACTGGTGGCCATCGCCGACTACGTCTGCGGCCACGAGATCGACTCCGCCGAGGCCCTGGATACGGCCCGCAACTGCCTCATGGACTCCCTGGCCTGCGCCATGATGGCCCTGCAATACCCCGAATGCACCAAGCACCTGGGGCCCATCGTCCCCGGCACCATGGTGGCCAACGGCACCCGCGTGCCCGGCACCCCCTTCCAGCTGGATCCCATCCAGGGGGCCTTCGACATCGGCACCCTGGTGCGCTGGCTGGACTTCAACGACACCTGGCTGGCCGCCGAATGGGGCCACCCCTCGGACAATCTGGGGGCCATCCTGGCCGTGGCCGATCACCTCAGCCGCAAGGCCGTGGCCGAGGGCAAAGAACCCATGACCATGGGCCAGGTGCTGCACTACATGGTCAAGGCCCATGAAATCCAGGGCGTGCTGGCCCTGGAGAACAGCTTCAACCGTGTGGGCCTGGACCACGTGGTGCTGGTGAAGGTGGCCTCCGCCGCCGTGGCCGCCCACATGATGGGCGCCGACCGCGACCAGGTGATCGACGCCGTCTCCCAGGCCTTCGTGGACGGCCAGTCCCTGCGCACCTACCGCCATGCCCCCAACACCGGCTCGCGCAAGTCCTGGGCCGCCGGGGACGCCTGCGGCCGCGCCGTGCGCCTGGCCATGATGGTGATGAAGGGCGAGATGGGCCTGCCCAGCGTCCTCACCGCCCCCCAGTGGGGCTTCTACGACGTGCTCTTCAAGGGCGAGAAGTTCCGCTTCCCCCAGGGCTACGGCAGCTACGTCATGGAGAACGTCCTGTTCAAGATCAGCTTCCCCGCCGAATTCCACGCCCAGACCGCCGTGGAATGCGCCATGATCCTGCACGAACAGGTGAAGGACCGCTTGGACGAGATCGACCACATCGAACTCACCACCCAGGACTCGGCCGTGCGCATCATCAGCAAGGACGGCCCGCTGCACAACTACGCCGACCGGGACCACTGCCTGCAGTACATGGTGGCCGTGCCGCTGATCTTCGGGGAACTCACCGCCCGCCACTACAACGACGACGTGGCCGCCGACCCCCGCATCGACGCCCTGCGTGAAAAGATGCGCGTCAACGAGGACCCCCGCTACTCCAGGGACTACCTGGACCCGGAGAAGCGCTCCATCGCCAACGCCATCCAGGTCTTCTTCAAGGACGGCAGCAAGACCGAAAAGGTGGAGATCGAATACCCCATCGGCCACCGCCGCCGCCGCGCCGAGGGCATCCCCGTGCTGGAGCGCAAGTTCGACAGCGCCCTGCGCTCCCGCTTCCCGGCCCGCCAGGCCGAGGGCATCTACGCCCTGTGCAAGGACGCCGACCGCCTCACGGCCACCCCGGTGCACGAGTTCGTGGACCGTTTCATGATCTGATCCGCCCCG
>JBKGXY010000027.1:0-19940 GCA_046546415.1 Ectothiorhodospira sp. | reverse complement strand
GCAGGTTGGTCTGTTCGGCGATCCCCCGGATCACGTCCAGCACCTTGCCGATCTCCTCGCTGTCGGCGGAGAGGCGGTTGATCACCTCGGAGGCATTCTCCACCTCCTTGGCCAGGGTCTGGATGGATTGCACCGTCTGGTCCACCACCCGGCGGCCCGACTGGGTCTCCTGCTGGGTCTCCTGGGCGGACTGGGCCGCCTGGGAGGCGTTACGGGCCACCTCCTGCACGGTGGCGGTCATCTCGTTCATGGCCGTGGCCACCTGATCCGTCTCCGAGTGCTGGCGCTGGACCTGTTCCCGGGTCTGACCCGAGGTGGTGGAGAGCTGCTCCGCGGCGCTGGAGAGCTGCGAGGTGGCGCTGGCCACCTGGCGCACCAGTTCGTGCAGCCGTTCGGCGAAGGCGTTGAAGCCCTTGGCCACTTCCGCCAGCTCGTCGTTGCCCCGGACCTGGAGGCGCTGGGTCAGATCCCCATGGCCGGTGGCCATGCCGTGCAGGGTCCGGGAGAGTTCCCGGATGGGGTTCACCAGGCCGCGGGCGAAGAGGATGACCCCCACGACCCCCAGGATCAGGACCACGGCCAGTACCATCAACATGCGCAGCAACATGCTGTCCAGGCCACCGCTGATGATGGCCTCTGCGTCCGAGGTGGGAATGCCCAGCCCCATGATGCCGATGACCCGGTTGCGGGAATCGAACAGGGGCTCGTAGGCCGTGAGATGGGGTTTGCCGCGCACGGTGGAGTTCCCCACGAAGCGCTCGCCGTCGATCACGGCCTGGTAGGACTGGGTGTCCCGGTCCAGGGGGGTCCCCACGGCACGGCGGCCGTTATCCCCGATGACGTTGGTCACCACACGGCGAAAATCCTGCCCGTCCCGGGAGAACAGGGTGAAGACCAGGCCCAGGTCATCCCCGATGGCGTCGGCCATCTCGTGACGATCCTCCAGGGAACGGCCCTCGCCATCCACCAGCTCCCCACCCGAGACCCCGACCCCGCCGTAGTACTGGTCCAGATAGACGCGGGCGGCCCTGAGATCCCCATCCGCCTTTTCCAGAAAGGTATGGTTCACCAGGCTCCGGGCGGTATCGGCGCCGGAGACATAGGACACCCCGGTGAGGACGCCCCCCACCAGGATCAGGCCCAGCACGGCGAACAGGATCAGCCGGCTCTGTATCTTCAGGTTGTTCAGCATGGTCTGGATTCTCTCTGGGTCAATGCGGCCGCCGGGATGCGTCTTTGCATCCCGTTTTCCATCTTATCGGCCGCGGGGGTGGCTTCCTTGAACCGGCGCGATGCCCGAGGCGCCGGGACCGCGGTTCACCCGGGGCGGAGCAGGGCCTGCAGGGCCGCCGCCTTGTCCTCCGTCTCCCGGTATTCCGCATCGCAGTCCGATCCGGCGGTGAGTCCGCCCCCCGCCCAGAAGCGGACCCGGCCCCGGGTGTGCACCAGGGTGCGGATGGCGATGTTGGTGTCCATGGCCCCATCGAACCCGATGTAGCCGATGGCACCGCAGTAGACATCCCGCCGGTGGGGCTCCAGCTCGGCGATGATCTCCATGGCCCGGCGCTTGGGGGCCCCGGTGATGGAGCCCCCCGGGAAGGCCCCCCGCAGCAGGTCCAGGGCATCGCGATCCTGGGCCAGCCGCCCCGTGACCGTGCTCACCAGGTGATGCACCCGGGCGTAGCTCTCCACCTGGAACAGGGAAGGCACCGTCACGCTGCCGGTGGCGCAGTTGCGCCCCAGGTCATTGCGCAGCAGGTCCACGATCATGACGTTCTCGGCCCGGTCCTTGGTGCTTTCCGCCAGCGTCCGGCGCAGGTCCTCATCCGCCTCCGGCGTCGCCCCCCGTGGCCGGGTGCCCTTGATGGGGCGGGTCTCCACGTCTCCTTCCCGCAGATGCAGGAACCGTTCGGGGGAGTTGCACAGGATCTGTCCCCAGGGCAGGTTGAGATAGGCCCCGAAGGGGGCCGGGCTCTGCCGGCGCAGGGCCCGGTAGCCGGCCCAGGGGTCCCCCTCCACGGCCCCGGCAAAGCGCCGGGCCAGGTTCACCTGATAGCAATCCCCTTCCCGGATGTAGCGCTGCACGCGATCAAAACGGCGGGCATAGTCTTCCGGTTCCATGTCGGTCCCGATCGGGCCACGGGCCCGCAGGGGAGACCGATCGCGGGAGGCCGCCGCCCGTCCGGCGCACCCCGCCAGCGCGTCCCAGAGCCGTACCTGGGCCGGGTCCCGCCCCCGGGCCACCCCATGGGCACGGGCCTCCTGGTGGTCCACCACCACGCAGCCATCGTAGATCCCCAGGGCCATCTCCGGCAGGGTGCCCCCCTCGGCGGCCGGGGCGGGCAGGCCCTCCAGGACATGTCCCAGCTCATAACCGAAGTAGCCCACGGCCCCGCCGGCGAAGGGGACCCCGGCCACCGGTTCCAGGGGTTCCCCCAGGACCTGGCCCAGGACCACCAGGGGATCCTCCCGGGTCTCGTGCACCGGGCCGTCCCGATGCGCCACCCGGGTCCGTCCGTTGCGGGTCACCACGGTGACGAGGGGGTCAGCGCACAGGATGTCGTAGCGCCCCTGCGCGAAACCGGTGCCGCTGTCCAGCAGGACGGACCAGGGCCGCCCGACGATGGCTTCCATCCACTGGGCGCCCGCCCCCGGATAGGGCAGGCGCCGGATGCGTGGCACGGGTGGTCGCGATGACATGGACAAGGTCCCCCGGGAACGGCATGCATTGTACCGGCCCCGGGGTGCGCTGGGGCACCTTTGGGCCGGTTTTTATGCCGTTTTGATCGTCAAATTTTCATGTTTTCGGACATTCGGGCATAATGCGCGCCTCATCAGGCCCTACAGGAGACCGCATGACCTGCCCATCCCAGGACACTGAACTGCCTCGCATCCCCCTGCCGAATCTCACCATCGCCCTCCTCCCCATCGTCTTCACGATGACCCTCATGCTGCTGCAGATCGTCGCCTTCGACGACTTCGTGCCCCATGTCCCCCTGGCCCTGGGCATCGCCTTCACCGGCCTGCTGGGCTGGGCCCGCGGCATCCGCTGGTGGCGCATGGAGAACGGCCTCTATCACGTGGTGCATATCGGGCTGCAGTCGGTGGCCATCCTGATCACCGTGGGCATGATCATCGGCACCTGGGTCCTGTCCGGCACCGTGCCGCTACTGATCCATTACGGCCTGCAGCTGATCACGCCGGAGCTGTTCCTGCTCACCGCCATGCTGCTCACCGCCGTCGTCTCCATCGCCCTGGGCACCTCCTGGGGCACCGTGGGCACCGTGGGCCTGGCCCTGGTGGGCATCGGCGAGGGCCTGGGCATCCCCATGGCCCTCACCGGAGGCGCCATCGTCTCCGGGGCCTTCTTCGGCGACAAGATGTCACCGCTTTCGGACACCACCAACCTGGCCCCGGCGGTCACCTCCACCGATCTGTTCAGCCATATCCGCAACATGATGGCCACCTCCGTGCCCGCCCTGCTCATCGGCGGCATCCTCTACGGGGTCATCGGGGCCGGCTTCAGCGGCAGCGACCTGGACCCCACCCGCATCGATGCCATTCTCAAGGGCCTGGAGGACCAGTTCGTGCTGCATCCGGTCCTGCTGCTGCCGCCGGTGCTGGTACTGGGCCTGGCGGTGACCCGTTTCCCGGTGCTGCCCACCCTCTTCCTGGGGGCCGTCACCGGGGCCCTCATGGCCATGCTGGTACAGGGCGTCGGGCCCGTCGAGGCGGTCATGGCCATGCAGGACGGCTTCGTCAGCCAGACCGGTGTGGAGTCGGTGGACAACCTGCTCACCACCGGCGGCATCCAGTCCATGATGTGGACCATCTCCCTGGTGCTCATCGCCCTGGCCTTCGGCGGCATCCTGGAACAGACCCGCAGTGTCGAGGCCATCCTCAAGGCCATCATCGGCGCCGTGCGCGGCCGCTTCTCCCTGGTGCTGGCCAGCACCGGCGCCGCCGCCGGCACCAACGTCATCTCCGGCGACCCCTATCTCTCCATCGCCCTGCCGGGACGCATGTTCGCGCCGGTCTACCGGGGACAGGGGCTCTCCACCCTCAACCTCTCCCGCTCCGTGGAGGAAGGCGGCACCCTCATCAACCCGCTGATCCCCTGGGGGGCCGGCGCCGCCTTCACCGCCGGGGCCCTGGGCATCCCCACCCTGCTCTATGCCCCCTTCGCCTTCATCTGCTGGATCTCGCCGCTCATCGGCCTGCTGTTCGCCGCCACCGGCTGGTTCATGCCCCGGGCGGATGAGGCGGAGGTGCGCCGCTGGCAGGAGGAGGAAGAGGCCATCCTGACACAGGACGGCATGGCCAACTGCGCCGATCTGGACCCCGAGGAGATCGAACGGGCCTTCGACCTTTACCGCCGGCGCTGATCCCGCCTGACACGGCGGCCGGGCCCCTTGGCCCGGGCCCGGTCGCCAACCTATACTTTCGACCCGTTCCAGACGCACGGCATCCCGTGACGGGCACCGTGTCAACCGGACCCGCCTTCGTGCGTTTCCCCTTTCCATAGCACCGTCCCCCTCCTGGACGGGCCACGCGCCCTGCGCGGACCCGGCCAGGGGACGGACACTCCCCATCAATGGACATGACACCCCCATGCGACGCGCACTCCTCGTCCTCCCCCCGGCCCTGGCGGTCCTGGCCCTCCTCCTCTGGTGGATGGGGCGGCCCGACCCCGGACCGGAGGCCGGTGGCGGACCGGGGGGCGGGGATCAGACGGTCACGGTGGCCGCCGCACCGGTGGAGACGACGGACATCACCGAGCGGCTGACCTTCACCGGCACCCTGGTGGCGGCCCATCGGCTGGAGATCGCCACCCGGGTCACCGGCGAACTGGAACACCTGCATGTGGATGTGGGGGATGTGGTCTCCCCCGGGGACCTCCTGGCGGAACTGGACGACGACGAGTTCCAGCAGGAACGGGAGCAGGCCCAGGCGGAACTGGCCGTCTCCCGGGCCACCCTGCAGGAGAGCGAGGCGGCCCTGGCCCTGGCCCGCAAGGAACTGGCCCGCACCCGGGAACTGCGAGCGCAGCGCATCGCCTCAGAGGCGGAACTGGAGACGGCGGCCACCGAGGTGGAGGCCAAGGAGGCCCAGGTGAGTCTGGCACGGGCCCAGGTACAGCAGCGCCAGGCGGCCCTGCGCAACGCCCGCATCCGCCTGGGCTATACCCGCATCCAGGCCGAGGTGGAAGAGCGCACCGGGTCCTGGCGGGTGGGCGAACGCCTGGTGGACCCGGGCAGCCTGCTGCAGGCCAACACCCCGATCCTCACCCTGGTGAACCTGCAGCCCCTGACGGCACGCATGTACGTCACGGAACGGGACTACGCCCGGCTGGCGGTGGGCCAGGCGGCACGCCTCACCAGCACCGCCCACCCGGGAGCGCAGTTTTCCGGAGAGGTGGCCCGCATCGCGCCGGAGTTCCGCGAGGCCTCACGCCAGGCCCTGGTGGAGATCCATATCCCCAACGCCGGGGAACGCCTGCGTCCGGGGATGTTCGTGGAGGTCTCGGTGCGCACCCGCACGGCGGAACAGGCCACGGTGATCCCGGTGGATGCCCTGGTGGAGCGGGACGGCCGCCGCGGGGTGTTCCGGGTGGAGGAGACGGACTCGGGCTTGGTGGCCCGCTTCGTCCCCGTGGAGACGGGCATCGAGGCGGATGGGCGCGTGCAGGTCCTCACCCCCGATCTGGCGGGCCGGGTGGTGACCCTGGGGCGGCACCTGCTCACCGACGGGACCCGCCTTCGCCTGGGGGAACTGGATGAGGTGATCATCGAGGGCGTGCGCTGATGAATCCCGCACGCTTCACCGTCCCCCGCCCCGTCTTCACCGCCATGGTGACCGCCATCGTGGTCACCCTGGGGCTCATGTCCCTGCTGCGGCTCCCCATCGACCTGCTGCCGGATCTCAGCTTCCCCACCCTGTCGGTGGTCACCAGCTACGAGAACGCCGGCCCCGAGGAGATGGAGCAGCTCATCACCCGCCCTGTGGAGGAGGCGGTCTCCGCCGTCCCCGGCGTGGAGGAGGTGACCTCCACGTCCTCGGAGGGCAGCAGCAGCGTGCGGGTCTCCTTCAGCTGGGGCACGGACCTGGACACCGCCGCCAACGATGTGCGCGATCGCCTGGAGCGCATCCTGGACGGCCTGCCCGAGGACGCGGAGCGACCGCAGATCCGCCGCTTCGACAGCTCCGACATCCCGGTGATGCTGGTGGGGGTGGCGGCGGACCTGGACCCCATCGAACTGCGCCAGATCATCGACGACCTCATCCGCCCCCGCATGGAGCGGGTCCCCGGGGTGGCCGCCGTGGACGTCTGGGGTGGCCTGGAGCGGGAGATCCGCGTGGCGGTGGATCCGGACCGGCTGCGGGCCCTGGAACTGGGGCTGGAGACCCTGCGCCAGGCCCTGCGGGACGCCAATGTCACCGTCCCGGCGGGGCAGATCACCCGGGGGTACATGGACCTGCGCCTGCAGATCCCCGGTGAGTTCGAGGACCTGGACCAGATCCGGAACCTGGTGATCGCCCATCGGGACGGTAGCCCGGTGCGCCTGCACCAGGTGGCCGAGGTGCACGACACCCACCAGCGCATCACCCGCCTGATCCGCATCGACGGCACCCCCGGGGTGCGTCTGGCGGTGCGAAAGCAGTCGGACGCCAACACCGTGGAGGTGGCCCGGGCCATGCGGGACACCGTGGATCGTCTGGACCGGGACTTCCCCCAGCTGGCCATCGGCGTGGCCATCGACAGCTCCCGCTTCATCGAGCGATCCATCGCCAACGTCAGCCGCTCCATCCTCTATGGCGGCAGCCTGGCGGTGCTGGTGCTGCTCTTCTTCCTGCGCCACCTGCGCTACACCCTGGTGGCCGCCACCGCCATCCCGGTATCGGTGATCGCCACCTTCGGCCTGATCCACTTCGGCGGTTTCACCCTCAACCTCATGACCCTGGGGGGGCTGGCCCTGGGGGTGGGCCTGATGGTGGACAACGCCATCGTGGTCATCGAGAACATCGCCCGGCGCCGCGCCGAGGAGGATATGGCACCGGACCGGGCGGCCACCGCCGGCACCGGGGACGTGGCCGCCGCCGTCACCGCCAGTACCCTGACCACCCTGGCCATCTTCACCCCCATGTTCTTCGCCCAGGAACTGGCTGGGGTCTTGTTCAAGCAGCTGGCCTTCGTGGTGGCCTTCGCCCTGTTCTGCTCCCTGCTGGTGGCCCTCACCCTGGTGCCCATGCTCATGGGGCGCCGGGCCACGGTGCGCCCGCGGCACGTCTCCCGGCCCGCACAGCGGCTGAGCGACGGGGCCGGGGCGATGCTCTCGGCCCTGGAACGCCACTACCTGCGTGCCCTGGACCGGGTCCTGACCCGGCGCTGGCCCGTGATCGCCGTCAGTGCCGGGCTCTTCGTGGGGGCCCTGGCCCTGATCCCCACCCTGGGCACCGAGTTCATGCCCCCCTCGGACGAGGGGGAGCTGCGCATCAGCGTGGAGATGGAACCCGGCACCCGTCTGGAGGTGCTGGATACCGCCGTGCGGCGCATGGAGGCCATCGTGGAACGGGACGTCCCCGAGGTGGAGAGCCTGGTCACCAGCGTCGGCGCCTCCAGTTACCGCTCCACCTCGCCCTCCACCGCCCAACTGCGCATCTCCCTGGTCTCCGAGGCACAACGATCCCGCTCCACAGACGAGATCGCCGCCCTGCTGCGCCGGGAGCTGCAGGGCATCCCCGGTGCCGAGATCCGGGTGCGGGCCAGCCAGGGGATGATGCTGCGCATGGGCGGCGGCGGGGACGACGAACGCCTGAGCCTGGAGGTGCGCGGCCTGGATCTGGAGGCCATCGACGGGGTGGCGGAGGAGATCCGCAACCGCATCCGGCCCATCGAGGGGATCACCGACGTGCGCCTGAGCCGGGACGACACCCGCGAGCAACGCCTGGTGCGCATCGACCGGCAGCGGGCGGCGGACCTGGGGGTGAGCGTCTCGGAGGTGGCCCGCACCCTGGAGACCGCCCTGGGGGGCGGCAGCGCCGGTCAATACCGTGAACGGGGCACGGAGACCCGCATCTGGGTGCAGCTCAAGGACGCCGAGGCCATGACCCCGGAAGAGGTGCTGGATCTCACCCTGCCCGGACCGGACGACGAGTCCGTGGCCCTGCGCAGCCTGGTGCACCTGGAGCCGGACCGCGCCCCGCTGGAGATCGAGCGCAAGGAACAGCAACGGGTGAACACCGTCTACGCCAACATCGCCGGCCGGGACCTGGGCTCCATCGTGGACGACGTGCGCGCGGCCGTGGACGGGATCCCCCTGCCGCGCAACGTGGAGATCCACTTCGGCGGGGATTACGAGGAACAGCAGAAGGCCTTTGTCGAACTGGGGGTGGCCCTGGTGGTGGCCATCGCCCTAGTGTACATGGTCATGGCCAGCCTCTACGAGTCCCTGCGCGACCCCTTCATCGTCATGTTCTCCGTACCCCTGAGCCTCATCGGCGCGGTGCTCCTGCTGCTGCTCACCGGCACCACCCTGAACGTGCAGTCCCTCATCGGCATCATCATGCTGGCGGGGATCTCGGTGAACAACGCCATCCTGCTGGTGGATCAGAGCGCCCGGCTGCACCGGATGGAAGGCCGCCGGCCCAGCGAAGCGGTGCGCGAGGCCGGCCGGCGGCGCCTGCGGCCCATCCTCATGACGGCCTTCACCACCATCCTGGCCCTCATCCCCCTGGCCATCGGCGCCGGCGAGGGGGGCGAGACCCAGGCCCCCATGGCCCGGGCCGTCATCGGCGGGCTCATCAGCTCCACCGCCATCACCCTGCTGCTGATGCCGGTGCTCTACACCCTGTTCCATCCCGATCCCGGCCCTCCCCGGCCCGACGGCGAACGCCCATGACCCATACACGCATCCCCGCAAGACCTCGAAGGACCCCGTCCGGTGGCCCCACGGCCCTGTGGCTCGGCCTGCTCCTGCTGATCCCCGTGACGGCCCCGGCAGAACAGGACACGGTGCCCGCCCCGCCCACCCTGGACGCCCCGCTGGAACCGGCGGGACAGGCGCCCCGCCCGGCCGGGGAGGGGATGGAACTGGGCCTGCCGGACGGGGATCCCCCATCCGCCGCATCCGGGGAGGGACTGGCCCTGTCGGTGGAGGACGCCGTCCTCATGGCCCTGCGGCACAACCGCTCCCTGGCCGCCGAACAGCTCCAGCCGGCCATCACCGGCACCTTCGAGGCGGTGGAGCGGGCCGTCTTCGATCCGGAGCTCTTCGCCGAGCTGGACGTTGCCCGGGAGGAGTCCGTGCGCCAGTTCAGCGAGGTGAACCGCCCGGCGGCGGTGAGCCAGTCGGAACAGGAACGGACCGAGGCGGGGCTGCGCCAGAGCCTGCCCACGGGCACGGATATCGAACTGACCCTGAGCGCCCAGCGCAGCCAGCGCCAGGACCAGATCAGCACCACGGAACAGTTCACCTCCCGTGCCGGCCTCACCCTCACCCAGGCCCTGCTCCGGGGGGGGCGCATCGCATCCAACCTGGCCAGCCTGCGCCAGGCCCGGGTGGACACCGCCGTCTCCCGCTATGACCTCCGGGGCTACGCCGAATCCCTGGTGGCGGACGTGGAGCAGGCCTACTGGGACTATGTCCTGGCCAGCCGCAACACCGCCATCTTCGAGGAATCCCTGGAGGTGGCCCGCCAGCAGCTGGAGGAGACCCGCCAGCGCATCCGGGTGGGGGACCGGCCCGAGACCGAGGAGACCTCGGCCCGGGCGGAGGTGGCCCTGCGCCGCCAGGGGCTCATCGACGCGCGCTCCGAGCGGGCCCGGGCCCGCATCCGCCTGCTGCAGCTCATCAATCCGCCGGCGGCCCGCTGGGACACCCGCATCCGACCCGAGGACAGCCCGGAGCCCGACGTCCCGCCCCTGGAGCCGGTGGCGGCCCATCTGGATCTGGCCCTGGACCTGCGCCCGGACCTGAACGAGGCCCGCCTGCAACTGCAGCGGGGCGAGCTGGAGGTGGTGCGCACCCGTCAGGGCCTGCTGCCCCGGCTGGACCTGTTCATCACCCTGGGGAAGAGCGGCTATGCCGACAGCTTCGGCTCCGCCTGGCGCGCCGTGGACGACGAGGGCCACGACTATAGCGTGGGCCTGCAGTTCTCCCATCCCCTGGGCAATCGCGCCGGGGAGGCCGATGCCCGCCGCGCCCGCCTGAACCGGGAACAGGCCCGGGAATCACTCCACCACATGGAGCAGCTGACGGCCCTGGACGTGCAGAATGCCTGGTTCGAGGCCAACCGCACCCGGGAACAGATCGCCGCCACCCGCCAGACCCGGATCCTGCAGGAGCAGGTGCTGGAGACGGAACAGACCCGCTTTCGCGTGGGCAGCGGCACCGCCCTGGCCGTGGCCCAGGCCCAGCGGGACCTGCTGGAGAGCCGGCTGGACGAGATGGAGACCATCATCCGTCACCGTCAGGCCCTCACCGACCTGCACCGGCAGAGCGGCACCCTGCTCCTGCGCCGGGGGATCGAGGCCCCCGGGGACACCCGGGCGGAGATGGCCTATTGACCGCCGTTGCCCTGCTCATCCCCACCTTCCTGCTCATCGCCCTGGGTTTCGGCCTGCGGCGGTGGGCGGGTCTGGAACGGGGGTTCTGGTCCGACCTGGAATGGCTGATCTACCACGTCCTCTTCCCCGCCCTGCTCTTCGGCACCCTGGCGGGCCGGCCACTGGAACTGGGCAGCGCCGCCGGGATGATCCAGGCCGGGGCCCTGTCCCTGGGGGCGGGGATGCTGCTGGCCTACCTGGGAAAGGGCTGGATGGGCCTCTCACATCGGGACTTCGCCTCCGCCTTTCAGTGCGCCTTCCGCTTCAACTCCTACATCGGCTTCGCCATCCTGGGCGGGCTCCATGGGGAGCGCGGCGTGGCGGTGTTCGCCATCCTGGCGGGGTTCATGGTGCCCCTGGCCAACCTGGGGGCGGTGTGGGCCCTGGCCCGCCACGGGGAACGGGGCCTGCTGCGGGAGCTGGCCCGCAACCCCCTGGTGCTGTCCACCTTCGCCGGCCTGACCTGGTCCCTGGCCGGCTGGCCCCTGCCGGGGATGGCCGCCACGACCCTGGACTTCCTCGGCCAGGCCGCCCTGCCCATGGGGCTCATCGCCGCCGGGGCCGGATTGCACCTGTCCGGTCTCGGGGGACACCTCCCAGCCGTGCTCTACCTGGGCCTGGTGAAGCTCCTCGCCGTGCCCGCGGTGGCCCTCGCCGCTGCCCGCCTCCTGGACCTGCAGGGCCCCTATCTCGCCGCCGTGCTGGTGCTGGCGGCCCTGCCCACCGCCTCCTCCGCCTACATCCTGGCGGTGCGCATGGGGGGCGATGGCCAGATCGTCGCTGCCCTCATCGCCTCCACCACCCTGGCCGCCACCGTCACCCTGCCCCTCTGGCTCCTCCTCCTGCCCTGAACGACAATGGACCGCACCGGGGAGACCCATTGCGATACCGCAAACCCCAAAAACCGGTTACACTCTGGCATAACGTTATGCCGGATACCGACCCCAACATGCATCCCTCCCCCCCTCCCGTCACCGGCGTCCTCCTGGCCGGCGGCCAGGGCCAGCGCATGGGCGGCCGCGACAAGGGGCTGCTGCCCCTGGCGGGACACCCCCTGGCCGCCTGGGCGCTGAGTGGCCTGTCCCCCCAGGTATCACGGGTGATCATCAGCGCCAACCGCCATGCCGAGATCTACGGGACCTTCGGCCACCCGGTGGTGGCGGATACCGTGGCGGATCATGCCGGCCCCCTGGCGGGCCTGTGTGCCGCCCTGGCCCGGGTGGACACCCCCTGGGTGGTCACCTGCCCCTGCGACAGCCCCAGGCCGCCGCCGGATCTGGTCTGGCGTCTGGAAGCCGCACGACGCCGTGCCGGGGCCCCGGTGGCGGTGGCCCATGACGGGATCCGCCTGCAACCCCTGTTCGCCCTGCTGGCCTCGGCGCTGCATCTGGATCTGCAGGATCACCTCCAGCAGGGCGGGCGCCGGGCCGGTGAATGGCTCCTGGACCAGGGGGCCGTGGTGGCGGACTTCTCAGACCGTCCCCGGGCCTTCGACAACCTCAACACCGAGACGGACCGCTGCCGCCTCGAGGCGGAACTGGCGGGGGCCTTCCCCGGAAACGGGGCCCCGGCCATCCCCCTGGCCACGGCGACATCCCGGGACCCGTCCTCCCCTCCCCATCCACGTGCCTGAAGCCACTTCATGCCGGAACACACCGCCCCCTCCCCGACGCTCCAGGACCCTTTCGGCCGCCAGATCACCTATCTGCGCCTGTCCATCACCGACCGCTGTGACCTGCGCTGCGGCTACTGCATGGACGAGGGAACGCGGTTTTTGCGCCGCCAGCAGATCCTCACCCTGGAGGAGATCCACACCGTGGCGGAGGCCTTCGTGGCCCTGGGGGTGGACAAGATCCGGGTCACCGGTGGCGAACCCCTGGTGCGCCGGGGAGGGCTGGACCTGCTCCGGGCCCTGGGCCGGCTGGATGGGCTGCGGGAACTGGTGCTCACCACCAACGGGACGCGGCTGGACCGCCATGCCCCGGCCCTGCGGGGGGCGGGGGTACGGCGGGTCAACATCAGCCTGGACAGCCTGCGCCCGGAGCGCTTCCGGAGGATCACCCGCAACGGCCGCCTGGAGCAGGTGCTGGCCGGCATCGAGGCCGCGCGCCGGGCGGGATTCGAGGGCCTGCGGCTCAATTGCGTGATCCAGCGGGGGGTCAACGAGGACGAGGTCCCGGAGCTGGTGGCCTTCGCCCGGGACCGGGGGATGGACATCGCCTTCATCGAGCAGATGCCCCTGGGGGGCGGTCGATCCCCAAGCACCGGACCGGTCACCTGCGACGAGGTGCGTGCCCGGGTGGAGCGGTACTTCCCCATGATCCGCACCCTGAGGGAGAACGGCGGCCCGGCCCGTTACTTCCGCCTGGCGGACGGCCCCACGCGGGTGGGCTTCATCGCCCCCATGAGCCACGACTTCTGCGCCGCCTGCAACCGGATCCGTCTCACCGCGGATGGACGGCTTCTGCCCTGTCTGGGACAGTCCGGGGCCGTGGATCTCAAGGGCGTCCTGCGGGCCCGGCCCGGAGACCGGCAGGCCCTGGAGGCGGCCATCGCCCGGGCCCTGCGCCACAAGCCCAGGGCCCATGGTTTCCATGGATCCGGCGAACCCCTGATCTTGCACCGCATGAACCAGGCCGGGGGATGATCCCCCGAAATCGACTGACCTCCTTCCTGAAAGGGAACCCTGCCATGCCCCTCCAACGCACTGCCCCCCAGGGGGGCTGCCGCAACCAAGAACACGACCCCGAGGCCCTGACCCTGGAGCAGGCCCGGGCACGCATCCTGGAGACCGTGCAGCCCGTGACGGGGCACGAGCGGCTGCCCCTGGCCATGGCCCCCGGACGGGTCCTGGCCCGGGACCTCGCCTCGCCCATCCCGGTGCCGGGGCACGACAACGCCGCCATGGATGGCTATGCCCTGGCTACCGGGGACCTGTCCGGCGGCGGTCCCACCCCGATGCCCGTGGCGGGCACGGCCCTGGCCGGCGCCCCCTTCACCGGCACCCGCCCGCCGGGGAGCTGCGTGCGCATCATGACCGGGGCGATCCTGCCCCGGGACTGCGACGCGGTGGTGATGCAGGAACGGGTGGAGGTGGAAGATCCCCAACACGTGATGATCCCGGCGGGGATCCGCCCCGGGGAGAACGTCCGCCGCGCCGGCGAGGATCTGAAGCCGGGACAGAGGGTGCTGCACGCCGGGGACCGCATCGACGGACCCCGCCTGGGGCTGCTGGCCTCCCTGGGGATCACGGAGGTGACGGTGGTGCGCCGCCCCCGGGTGGCCTTCTTCTCCACCGGGGACGAACTGGCCGATCCGGGCCGCGCACCGACCCCCGGACAGATCTTCGACAGCAATGGCCCCATGCTGCGGGGGCTGCTGACGGCCCTGGGGGTGGAGACCCTGGACCTGGGCCGCGTCCCCGACGACCCCGGGGCCCTGGAGGCCGCCTTGCGCACGGGCGGGGCCAGCGCCGACCTGGTAATCACCACCGGCGGGGTCTCCGTGGGGGAGGCGGATCACGTCCGCCGGATACTGGACCGGGTGGGGCAGGTGGTCTTCTGGAAGGTGGCCATCAAGCCGGGCAAGCCCCTGGCCTTCGGCCGGGTGGGCGGGGCCTTCTTCGCCGGCCTGCCCGGGAACCCGGTCTCCGCGGCGGTCACGTTCCTGCAGTTGGTGCAGCCGGCCGTGCTTCGCCTCATGGGCGTGCCCCATCCGGCACCGCCCCCCACGTTTCCCGTACCCTGCGCCACGGGCCTGCGCAAGCGCCCCGGGCGCCTGGAATTCCAGCGGGGTATCCTGGAACGGGACGCTGCCGGCGGCCTCCGGGTGCACCCCACGGACACCCAGAGCTCGGGGGTGCTGCGCTCCATGAGCGAGG
This sequence comes from Ectothiorhodospira sp., assembly GCA_046546415.1. Taxonomy (GTDB): domain Bacteria; phylum Pseudomonadota; class Gammaproteobacteria; order Ectothiorhodospirales; family Ectothiorhodospiraceae; genus Ectothiorhodospira. The sequence goes on along the minus strand of JBKGXY010000027.1, from coordinate 5,454 downwards.
CCGATTGTTTCATCGTCCTGCCGCTGGAACAGGGTCCGGTGGAGCCGGGGGATACGGTACAGGTGCAGCCCTTTTTCGGCGTGATGCCCTGAGGGCACACCGGGGGCGGGTCAGAGATCCGGGATCACCGTCTCCAGCAGGCGCCGGACATTGTTCATCCCCTCGCTGACGTTACGGTTCACCTCCTCCATGGAGATCTCCCCGGCCCCCTCGCCGCGGCCGGCGGCCCAGTTGGCCACCACGGCGCAGGCGGCATAGCTCAGGTCCAGCTCCCGGGCCAGGGCCGCCTCCGGCATACCGGTCATCCCCACCAGATCGCAGCCGTCCCGCTCCAGGCGGTCGATCTCGGCCCGGGTCTCCAGGCGTGGACCCTGGGTGGCGGCGTAGGTACCCCGCTCCATCGCATCGATCGCGATGGTACGTGCCCCCTCCACCAGCGCCTGACGCAGGTCCTCGCAGTAGGGATGGGTGAAATCCACATGGGTCACATGGTTCAGGTCCTCCTCGAAGAAGGTATGACCCCGGGACCAGGTGTAATCGATGATCTGGTCGGGGAAGACCAGGCGCGGGGGGTGCATTTCGGAGGTGATGCCTCCCACCGCCGCCACGGCCACCACGCGATGGATGCCCGCGTTCTGCAGGGCCCAGATGTTGGCGCGGTAATTGATGCGATGCGGCGGGATGGTGTGGCCATAGCCATGGCGGGCCAGGAAGACCACGCGGCGGCCCGCCAGTACACCGTGGGTCAGGGGGCCCGAAGGCTCCCCATAGGGGGTGTGCATCACCTCGCGGCGGGTGATCTCGAGTCCATTGAGGGAGGTCAGGCCGGTGCCGCCGATGATGGCGATGGTGCTTTCAGTCATGGAACTCTCGGATGCTGGATGGATGGAATGGGTGGTATGGGGGGTGCGGAACTCAGGCGTCCTTCACGGCGTAGATCCCGGGGGCGTTGCGCAGGTATTCCTTGTAATCCATGCCGTAGCCGAAGACGTACCGGTCCGGCACCTCCACGCCCACGTATTCCGCGCTCAGACCCGGCACGTGCCGGTCGTGGTGCTTGTACACCAGCACCCCCGTGCGCACCTCCCGGGCCCCCTGCGCCCGGCAGAAGTCCAGGATCCCCGCCAGGGTGTGCCCCTCGTCCAGGATATCGTCCAGCACCAGCACGGTCCGCCCCTCCAGGGACAGGCGGGGCTTGACCACCCAGTGCAGGGTCTCGCCGCCGGTGGTCTCGCCGCGATACCGGGTGGCGTGCAGATAGTCCACCTGCAGGGGGAAATCCAGGCGCGTGAGCAGGTGTCCGGCGATCACCACACCGCCGGTCATGACACACAGGATCACCGGATCCCGGTCCCCCAGGTCCCGGGTGATGGCCTCGGCCATGCGGTCCATGGCGGCCTCCACTTCGGCCCGGGAAACGAGGCAGTCGGCCTGGGCCTGGATCTGCGCGGCGTGTTCTGGCGTGACGGACATGGCAACCCTTTCTGGTGTGAATGAACGCAACGGGCCCACCCGCGAAGGGGTGGGCCCGGAAATTCGGACGGGGCCCGGAGGGGGTCCATCATCCCCCCGGGCCGCCCCCGGATTCAAGCCATCGGGTCCGGCGGCCGCCGGAGAAAGGGGTCAGTAGGTGAAGGTCACCGTGTCGTCGTCCATGGCCTCGCCGATGACATAGGCCCCGCCCACCGTCTCCTCCACCTCGGGGATCAGGTCATCCCCCCAGAGCTCCAGGGTGGGGGTGCAGACCTTGAACTTGACCCCCGCCTCGTGGGCGTCCTTGATGAAGTCATACACCGACTTGGGGCTGCCCTCCTGCACGTACAGGTGCTCCGCCACGCCCTTCTTGGCCAGTTCCCCGGCCCGCCCGGTCATGATCACCTCCACGTCGTATTCCATGGCGGCGGCCACCGTGGCCTGAAAGAAGGGCGCCCCCAGTTCGGCGCCGTTGCGGGGATCGGTGTTGACCATGATGATCATCAGCTTATCGGCCATATACTTATAACTCCAATGAAGGTTCGGAAGGCATTATAGACGGCCCCCCGAAGGGCGCCAATTCACATCGATTTATCACCCCATTGAATCACTCGCCCCGAAAAGACCGACCTGAAGGAACCATGCCCGCAGGCCCCTAGACCGGCATCTCCAGGTTGTTCCCCTCGTCGCCGCCCAGTGCACGACAGGCGGCCACCGCCTGATGCCACTGCGGATCCGCCTGCAGCATGCCGGTTCCGGAGGCGACCCGGCCGTGCATGCGGGCCAGCCGGGCCATGGCCACCGGGTCCTCCCGACCCTCCAGGGCCGCCACGACCTGCTCGGCCCCGTCGGGATGGTTGCACACCAGCACCATGTCGCAGCCCGCATCCAGGGCCTGACGGGCGCGGTGACCGTATGCCCCGAACGGCTGGGCGGCGGCCATGCTCAGGTCATCGCTGAACACGGCCCCCCGGAAGTTCAGGCGACGGCGCAGGACCTGCTGCAGCCAGTGGGGGGAGAAGCCCGCCGGACGGGCATCCACCTGGGGATAGACCACATGGGCCGGCATGACCCCGGCGATGCCGTTGGCCACCAGCCGTTCGAAGGGCTGCAGGTCGCCGTGCAGGATGGTCTCCAGGGGGCGTTCATCCACCGGCAGTTCCAGGTGGGAATCCGCCCGCACACCGCCATGGCCGGGGAAATGCTTGCCCACCGCCTCCATCCCTGCGGCGCGCATGCCGTTGACCCACTGCTGCCCCAGGTCCACCACCACCTCCGGACGGCGGTGGAAGGCCCGGTCGCCGATGACGCCGCTTACCCCATGGGCCAGGTCCAGTACCGGGGCAAAGCTGAAGTCCACCCCCACGGCGCGCAGTTCCGCCGCCATGAGCCAGCCCAGCAGGCGCGTGACCTGTCGGGCCCGCACCGGATCCCGGTCATGCAGGGCCCCCAGGCGGGCCATGGGGGGCAGATGGGTGAACCCCTGGCGAAAACGTTGCACCCGCCCGCCCTCGTGGTCCACCGCCACCAGCAGGTGTGGATCCCGCAGGTCATGGATCTCCCGGATCAACCCGCGAAGCTGTTCGGGGGATTCAAAATTACGGGTGAACAGGAGGACCCCGCCCACCTGAGGGTGGCACAGCAGGCAGCGTTCCCGGCGCGTGAGGGCGGTCCCCTCGAGATCCAGCATCACGGGCCCAAGGGGCATTGTCGGCTCACTCTTGCTTTCTTGTCTGTGCCGATAGTGTAACCAAGCCGGCACCGGCGTCGAGACCGTTTTGTGAGCAGGATGGAACTCTGTGGATCCCCCCATATGGATCCGCTCGACAACCTGTTAAACTTCAGGTGCAATGTCAAACGACGAGCCCACGGGCCTGTCGGCAGCGCCACGGATGAAGGGGTCGCTGTCTGCTCGGGAGTCTCAAGCGTGAATACAACCCGCATGACGGAGGTAACAATGAAAAAAGGCATGATGAAGTTCGTCGCGGTTCCCGCAGCCGCCCTTTCCCTGGTGCTGGCCACCGGTTGCGCCACCACCAAGAACATGGAACAGCAACGCCAGCAGATCGAGGATAATACCGTGACGGCGGACCAGGCCATGCGCACGGCCGAACAGGCCGAGTCCAGCGCCAGCCGGGCCCAGAGCACGGCTCGCGAGGCCGACAGCAAGGCCGAGCGGGCCCTGGAAGAGAACGCCCGGCTGCGGGAGATGATGCAGCGCATGGAACGCACCTACGAGGATTCCGGCGCGAAGTAAGCCGCACACGCCTTGAGCCGTCCGGACCGGCCGCTGCCCCTCCCGGGGCGCGGCCGGTTTACGTTCAGGCCCCGGACGACACCGCCACCCGGTTGCGCCCGGACGCCTTGGCGCGATACAGGGCCTCGTCCGCATGCCCCAGCATGGCCTCCAGGCCCTGCCCCGGATCCAGGCGGACCCCCACGCTCACGGTGAGGGTCAGCGGCTCACCATCCAGATGGAGATCCAGCGCGGCCACGGCCGAGCGCAGGTCCTCGGCCAGAGCCAGGGCCCCGGCCTCATCCACGTCCTGGGCCAGCAGGCAGAACTCCTCGCCCCCGTAGCGCACCAGGATGTCCGAGCGGCGCACGCGCTCCAACAGACAGAGCGCCGTACTCACCAGCACCTTGTCCCCACCGAAGTGGCCGAAGCGGTCGTTGATCTCCTTGAAGTGGTCCAGGTCCATGAGGATCACCGCCAGGCCCCGTCCTTCCCGCTGTGCGGCCTGGTAGACCGTCTCCCCGGCCTCGGCCAGATAGCGCCGGTTGTGCAGTCGGGTGAGGGGGTCGCGGTTGGCGTTCTCGCGCATCTCGTGGATGAGTTCGATCAGGGCCACGTTCTGGTTCACCCGCACGAAGAATTCCTCTTCCAGGAAGGGGCGGGTGATGAAGTCGTTGGCCCCGGCCTTGAGCTGGCGGGCCGAGAGGATCCCGGAACCGTGGTTGGACATGCCGATGATGCACAGTTCGGTGCGGGAGAAATGCCGCCGGATACGGCTGATGAGGGTGATGCCATCCATCCCCGGCATGTGCTGATCGCTGAGCACCAGATGGATGGGCTCCGAACCCGAGGCCAGCAGATCCAGCGCCTCCTGACCGTTCCGGGCCTCCAGGGTACGATAGCCGTAGCGGCTCAGCAGGGTGCGCAGATAGGCCCGGGCCGAGGTGGAATCATCCACCACCAGCACCCCGATGCGCCGGTTGCGGTGGATGCGTCCCACCGTGGTGATCACGTGCTCGATCTCGGAGAGATTGCCCTTGTTGACATAGTCCACGATGCCCAGATCCATGAGCCGGTCGCGCTCGTCGTCACTCACCCCGGCGGTGAGCACCAGGGCGGGCAGACCATGGGCCAGGACCCGTTCCACCACCTCGCCATTCGGGGCATCCGGCAGGTTCAGATCCAGCACCGCCAGGAAGAAATCGCCTTCCTTCCCGGCCAGCCGGTCCTCGGCCTCGGCCAGACTGCCCGCCAGCACCGGCTCGATCCCCGACAGGGTCTCCACCCGCTCCGCCAGGAAACGGGCCACGGCCCGGCTGTCCTCCACGATGAGCAGGCGATGGCCCCGCTGGATCTCTTCCTGATTCATGGATCTCATTCTACCCCAAGCTATCCCGCGCCGAACTGATCCGGGCCGTGGACGATGCCCTCTATACCAGCAAACGGGGCGGCCGCGACCGGGTCACCCATACCGTCATCGATCCGGGCAACAGGGCGCACAGCCCGCATAGGGAGCCTGGGCCGCAATCCGGACCATCGGGCACCATGGACAGCCTGCGGCGACGGGCGGACAACCGGGTTTCTGGCTCCGAACCGTCCATTCAGGCAAAATAGGAAGGGTTTTTCCTTCATTCCGTCTTCCGCCGCCTCCGGCGGCCTGCCCGAAAGAGAGAGACCATGCCAGCAAGAACACGCATCATCCTGCTCAGTGTCATCGCCCTGGCCACCATCGTCTTCCTCCAGCC
>JBKGXY010000026.1:0-20046 GCA_046546415.1 Ectothiorhodospira sp. | reverse complement strand
CGGCGATGACCAGGGCGATGAGCATCATGAAGCCCACCCCCACCGCCGTCACCGGCACCCCCTCCACCCTGGCCAGATCCTCGTGCACCGTCGCCGCCAGCAGCGGCCGCCAGAGCAGCACCAGGGACGTCAGGGCCACCATCCCGCCCCCGATGATCCACCACAGATCCACCCAGGACACCGCCAGGATGTCCCCGAAGAGATAGGCCATCAGATCGATGCGCACCGTCTCCAGGAAGGCGATGGCCACCAGCCCCAGGGACAGGCCGCTATGGGCCAGGATGCCCAGGAGGGTGTCGGAGGCCAGCCGCCGCTGGCGCTGCAGGGCCACCAGGGCCACGGCCAGGGCCATGCACACCAGGATCACCGACAGGTTCACGTTGATGCCCGCCAGGAACCCCAGGGCCACCCCCAGCAGGGCCGAATGGGCCAGGGTGTCCCCGAAGTAGGCCATGCGCCGCCAGACCATGAACGAACCCAGGGGGCCGGCCACCAGGGCCACGGCCAGCCCGCCCACCAGGGCCCTGAGGATGAAGTCATCCATCGGCAATCCTCCCGTCAGTCGCCGTCTCGATCGTCCGGGGCCACACCACCGGCGTGCTCCGCAACCACCTCACCCCGAAGATCGTGGTGGTGATCGTGGTGATGGGGATAAAACGCCACCCCCGGCGGCATGGAGTCACCGAAGAGCCGCCGGTAGGCCGGGTCCCGGCCCACCACATCGGGATGCCCCGTGCAGCAGACGTGCTGATTCAGACAGACCACCGAATCGGCCGCGGCCATCACCAGATGCAGTTCGTGGGAGACCATCAGCACCCCGCAACCGTATCGCTCCCGGATGTCGGCGATGAGCTGGAAGACCTCCCCCTGACCGGAGACATCCACCCCCTGGGCGGGCTCGTCCAGCACCAGAAGCTGCGGCTCCCGCAGCAGGGCCCGGGCCAGCAGGATGCGCTGCATCTCCCCACCCGAGACGGACTGGATGGGCTGCTCCAGGAGCCGCCCCACCCCCACCTCATCCAGCACGGCGCGCAGCCGGTCCCGGGGGACCCGACGCCCCAGGGAGAGGAACCGGCGCACCGTGATGGGCAGGATCTCGTCCACCGCGATGCGCTGGGGCATGTAGCCGATGCGCAGGCCGCGGCGGCGGCGCAGCACCCCCTCCGTGGGGGGCACCAGACCCAGCAGGACCCGCAGCAAGGACGTCTTGCCGGCCCCGTTGGGGCCCACCAGGGTGGTGATCCGCCCGGACTCGATGCGCAGGTCCACGTCCCGGAGGATGCGCCGCCCCCCCAGGACCAGCCCCACCCCGCGTGCCTCCAGGAGGAAGGGGGCGTCCCTCATCGGAACGACGCGCTGGTTCTTGCTGGAAGACACGGATGGCCCCCTCCGCATGGCCTCGGTGGAACGGGCGGAAATGTTATACTATATCCTTTCTGGAACCAACGGATTCCGGGAGTCCCTCATGCGACATGCGTCCCGCCTGTTCATCCTGATCCTGGCCCTGGCCACCTGGAGCGCCGCCGGGGCCACCCCCCGGGTGGTGACCAGCATCCCCCCCATCCACAACCTGGTGCACGGGGTCATGGCCGGTGTGGGGGAACCGGTGCGACTCGTCCCGCCGGGGGCTTCCCCTCACAACTACCGTCTCAAACCCTCGGACATGCGCCAGCTGCATCAGGCCGATGTCATGGTGTGGATCGGACCGGAGATGGAGACCTTCCTGGCGCGGCCCCTGGCCACGGCGCCGGACGAACTGACCCGGGTGACCCTCATGGAGGACGTCGATCTCGTCCTCCACCCCCGTCGGGAAGGCGGCGTATGGGCACATCCCGCCCATGACGAGGGGGGGGGCGGCGGCCACGACGACCACGGGGAAGAGGATACGGACACCCACATCTGGCTCTCCCCGGAGAACGCCGCGCGGATCACCCGCCATGTGGCCCGGGTCCTGGCCGGGGTGGACCCGGAGCACGCCGACCGTTACCGGGCCAACCGGGACCGGATCCTGGGGCGGCTGGAGGAGCTGGACGACCGGTTGCGGGAACGCCTGGATCCCCTGCGGGACCGCCCCTTCATCGTCTTCCACGACGCCTACCAGTACTTCGAGCGACACTACGGCCTGAACCCGGCGGGCTCCATCACCCTGGACCCCTCCCGGTCCGTGGGCGCACGGCGCATCCAGGCGATCCGGGACCGCATCCGGGAATCCCGGGCCCTGTGCGTCTTCGTGGAACCCCAGTTCGAGCCGGACCTGGTGGAAACCCTGGTGGAAGGCACCGATGCCCGCACCGGGGTACTGGACCCCCTGGGGGCGGAACGCCCCCCGGGGGAGGAGAGCTACTACCGACTGCTGGAGGCCCTGGGGGACCAGTTGGTGGACTGCCTCACCCCCAGGGAGGACGGCGGGCGCTGAAGGCCCGCCGGGGTTCAGTCGGAGGCCATCTCCAGATCCATGCGCACCGCCTCGATGCCGGCGCGGGCGCATTCCTCGTCGGTCTCGCCTGAGGGGGCCCCGCTGACCCCCACGGCCCCGAGGATGCGCCCACCGGCATGGACCGGCAGCCCCCCCGCCGAGAAGACCAGGCCATCCACCTTGCCCACCTGGAAGGGCCGGGTGAATCGCTCCTCCATCTCGGAGAGGGGGCCGTTGAAGGACAGGGCGGTGTAGGCCTTCTGACGGCTGATCTCCAGGGTGACATCCATGGCCAGGGTATCCCGCAGGACCACCTGGGGATGGCCGCCCCGGTCCACCACCGTCACCGCCACGTTCACCCCCTCCTCACGACAGGCCTCCAGTGCCGCCTGTGCCAGCCGCTGGGACGTGTCCAAGGTCATCATCTCCTGGGTGTGCATCACCGGCGCATCCCGGGCCCCGAGACCGGTGGCGGCCAGACCCAGGGCGGCGGCGCAGAGGATGGGATAGACAGGTTTCATGAGGAGCTCCTCCCGTGGACGGGCCGTGGCGGGGCCACGGCGTTCCGTGAACATGCCGATGCGCATCGCGCACCTTCCCGGGAGTGTAGTCGAGCCCCGGCGGTATGGCCGGGTGGGATGGGTTCAGCCGGTCAGGATCAGCCCCCAGACGATGGCGGCGTGGAACAGGGCCAGGAGCACGGCCGCCGAGCCCATGTCCTTGGCCCGTGCGGAGAGGGGGTGCCGCTCGCCACCGAAACGGTCGATGGCCGCCTCCAGGCCGCTGTTGAGCAGCTCCACGATGAGCACCAGGATCAGGCTGCCCAGCAGCAGGGACCGTTCCACACCCCCCTCCCCCAGCCACAGGGCCAGGGGCGCCAGCACGGCCACCGCCAGGAGCTCCTGACGGAAGGCCGCCTCGTGGCGGAAGGTGCTGCACAGCCCCTTCCAGGAATAGCCGGCGGCCTTGACGATGCGGGTCAGCCCCCGATGACCACTGGCGGCCATCAGCCGGCCGCCGCCTCATCGGCGGACCAGGCCACGTCCAGGGCCTTGGCCGCCCGCACCTCGTCGAAGCGCCGGTTGGGCAGGGTATGGGGCGCGCTCTTCACCGTCTCCGGATCGGTGGCGGCCTCCTCCAGGATCCGCCCCATGGCCTCCACAAAGGCGTCCAGGGTCTCCTTGCTCTCCGTCTCCGTGGGCTCCACCAGCAGGCACTCCGGCACCAGCAGCGGGAAGTAGGTGGTGGGGGCGTGGAAGCCATAGTCCAGCAGGCGCTTGGCCACGTCCATGGCGGTCACCCCCTGCGCCTTCGCCTGGCGCTTGAGGGTGACGATGAACTCGTGGGTGGCCCGGCGATCCGGGAAGGCCACGTCGAAGCCCTGCTCCCGCAGACGGGTCATGAGGTAGTTGGCGTTGAGGGTGGAGAAATCCGCCACCCGGGGCATCCCCTCCCGTCCCAGCAGGCGCATGTAGATATAGGCCCGCAGCAGCACCCCGGCGTTGCCGGCGAAGGCCGACAGCCGACCGATGCTCTGGGGCAGATCCGCCTCCGTGAGCCAGCGGTAGCCCTCCCCCCGGCGTTCCACCAGCGGCACGGGCAGGAAGGGGCGCAGGCGCTCGCTCACCCCCACGGCCCCGGCCCCCGGCCCACCGCCCCCGTGGGGGGTGGAGAAGGTCTTGTGCAGATTCATGTGGATCACGTCGAAGCCCATGTCCCCCGGGCGCACCTTGCCCAGGATGGCGTTGAGATTGGCCCCGTCGTAATACAGCAGCCCGCCGGCCTCATGCACCACCTCGGCGATCTCCTTGATGCGCCGCTCGAAGACCCCCACGGTGGAGGGGTTGGTGAGCATGATCCCGGCGGTGGCGGGGCCCACGGCCGCCTTCAGGGCCGCCATGTCCACGTCCCCGGAGGCGTCGGTGGGGATCTCCCGCACGGTATAGCCGCACATGGTGGCGGTGGCCGGATTGGTGCCGTGGGCCGCATCGGGCACCAGGATCTCGGTGCGGGCCGCATCGCCCCGGGCGCGATGATAGGCCCGGATCATGGCCACCCCGGCGAACTCCCCCTGGGCCCCGGCCATGGGGGTGAGGGAGACCTGACGCATCCCGGTCACCTCCTGGAGCATCTCCTGCAGTTCGTGCATGCAGGCCATGAAGCCCTGACTCCGGGATTCGGGGGTCAGGGGATGGCGGCGCAGGAACCCCGGCAGCATGGCCAGGCTGTTGGAGGCCCGGGGGTTGTACTTCATGGTGCAGGAACCCAGGGGATAGAACTGGGTGTCGATGGAGAAGTTCTTCTGCGACAGCCGGGTGTAGTGGCGCACCACGTCCATCTCCGACACCTCCGGCAGCGGCGCCCGGCGCGTGCGCCGGAAGCGCTCCGGCAGCACCGGGGGCTCGGCCCGCTCCAGGGGGGCCTGGGCGGCGGCCCGGCGGCCGGGACGGGAGAGTTCGAAGATCAGCATAGCCTGCTCCTGATTCACGGGATTCGGGGTTGGGGCCCGGCCGCCTGGTGGCGCCGGGCCCGGGGATCATGACAAGTGGGCGAGGGCGGCGTCGTAGTCCGGTTCCTGACCGATCTCCGGCACCAGCTGGGCATGCAGGATGGTGTCTGTTTCATCCAGCACCAGCACGGCGCGGGCGGCGATCCCCGCCAGGGGGCCGTCCACGATGAGCACGCCGTAGTCCCGGGCAAAGTCCCGGGAGCGCATCATGGACAGGGTCTTCACCCGGTCCACCCCCTCGGCCTGGCAGAACCGGGCCTGGGCGAAGGGCAGATCGGCGGAGACGTTGAGCACCACCACGTCGTCCCGGCCGCTGATGTCGGCATTGAACCGCTTCGCGGAGGCGGCGCACACGTCGGTGTCCAGGCTGGGCACGATGGACAGCACCTTCCTCACGCCCCGGAAATCCCCCAGGGAGACGTCGTTCAGGTCCTTGTCCACCAGGGTGAAGTCCGGCGCCTTGCTGCCCACCTGGGGCAGCTCGCCGCTGGTATGGATGGGATTGCCCTGCAATGTGATCTCGGCCATGGGACCCTCCTGAGGGTTGTGGCTGGGTGACTCGGGGCGGTCGCGACGACACGCCCCTGTACGGAACTTAGGAAGCCGCCCGCGCCTTTTCCAGTGCCGTCACATACCGATCCAGGTCTTCGCCGGTCTTGGTCTCGGTGACGCAGACCAGCAGCGCATCCTTCAGCTCCGGGTAGTCCCGGCCCAGGGGATAGCCCGCGAGCACCCCCTCCTCCGCCATGGCCGCGGCCACGCGCTCGGCGTCGCCGCCCACGCGCACCGCAACCTCGTGGAAGCGCTCGCCGGAGAACACCGGCCCGCAGCCGCTGGCCGCCAGGCGCTCCGCCAGGTCCCGGGTATGGGCCATGGAGGCGGCGGCCACCCGCTCCAGCCCCTCCGGCCCCAGCAGGGCCATGTGGATGGTGGCGGCGGTGACCATCAGCCCCTGGTTGGTGCAGATGTTGGAGGTGGCCTTGGAACGGCGGATGTGCTGCTCCCGGGCCTGCAGGGTGAGCACGAATCCGTCTCTGCCATCGGCGTCCGTGGTGCGCCCCACGATCCGGCCGGGCATCTGCCGGGCGTGTTCCTTGCGGCAGCACATGAAGCCGAAATAGGGGCCGCCGGAGGACAGGGGGGCCCCCAGGGGCTGGCCCTCGCCCACGACGATATCGGCGCCCTTGTCGCCCCATTCCCCCGGGGCCTTGAGCAGGGCCAGGGAGACGGGATTGACCACGCCGATCACCTGCATGCCCTGTCCATGGGCCCAGTCGGTGAGGGCGTCCGCCTCCTCCAGCACACCGAAGAAGTTGGGCTGGGGGATCACCAGGGCGGCCGCCTCCCCGGGGGCCTCGGCCTCCAGGGCCGCGGGGTCCACCCGGCCACTGGCGGGATCGAAGGGCACCTCCACCAGTTCGATCCCCTGGGGGGAGACGATGTTGCGCACCACGGCGCGGTAGGCGGGATGCACGCTGGCCGGCATCAGGATGCGCTGGCTCTTGTTCCTGCGGTTGGCGCGCACGGCCATCAGGGCCGCCTCCGCCAGGGCCGAGGCCCCGTCGTAGAGGGAGGCATTGGACACCGGCAGCCCCGTGAGCCCGGCCATCATGGACTGGTATTCGTAGATGAGCTGCAGCGTCCCCTGGCTGGCCTCGGCCTGATAGGGGGTGTAGGCGCTGTAGAACTCGCCGCGGGTGGCGATCTGCCACACCGCCGCCGGGATGTGGTGCTCATAGGCCCCGGCACCGATGAAGTTGAGGGCGGTGGCATCCCCGGCGGCCCGGCCCTCCATGAGCCGGGTCACCTCCATCTCGCTCAGGGCCGGCGGCAGCCCCTGGAGACCGTCCACCCGCAGGGCCTGGGGGATCTCGTCGAACAGGGTCTCGATGGTGTCGGCGCCGATGGCCGCAAGCATCTCGCGCACGTCGGATTCGGTGTGGGGGATAAAGGGCATGGTCTTGGAGATTCTCCGGATGACGAAAAGCAGGGGCGAACCGGCCCCGCGCCCCGGGAAGGGATCCCGGGGCCGGAAGACGGGTGGGGTCTGCCCGCCCGCCGCATTCACGCACGGCCCGGCACGGGCAGGGGCGGGCTCAGCCCTCCGCCTCCAGGTGGGCCTTGTAGGCCTCGGCGTCCATGAGTCCGGCCAGTTCGCCGGTGTCGGCGGGCTTCACGCGAAAGAGCCAGCCCTCGCCGTAGGGATCGCTGTTCACCAGCTCGGGGCTGTCCCCCAGCTGCCCGTTCACCGCCGTCACCTCGCCGCTTACCGGGGCGTAGACATCGGAGGCGGCCTTCACCGATTCCACCACGGCGCAGGCGGTGCCGGCCTCCAGGGTCGTACCCGCCTCGGGGGTCTCCACGAAGACCAGGTCGCCCAGAAGCTCCTGGGCGTGCTCGGAGATGCCCACGGTGAGGCTGCCATCGGATTCCTGACGGACCCATTCGTGGGATTTGGCGTACTTCAGATCGCTGGGGACATTGCTCATGGGGATGGCTCCTGAAAAGGGTGGAAATGCTTTGGGGATTGGAAAGGCGATTGAATCGGTTTCAGGCCGGGATGTCGACCACGGGCTGGCCGTTGCGCACGAAGGGGGGGCGAACCACCCGGGCCGGCACGGCCTTGCCGCGGATCTCCACCTGAACCTGCTCACCGGCGCCGGCGGGGATCCGCGCCAGGGCGATGGAGGCCCCCAGGGTGGGCGAGAAGCTGCCGCTGGTGGTCTCGCCCTCGCCGGCCTCCCCGGCCAGGACCTTCATGTGCCCCCGCAGCACCCCCCGGCCCTCCAGGACCAGCCCCACCATGCGGCGGGACACGCCCTCGGCCTTCTGCCGTTCCAGGGCGGGGCGGCCGATGAAGTCCCGGTCCGCCGGCTCCAGGGCCACGGTCCAGGACAGGCCGGATTCCAGGGGGGTGGTGGTTTCGTCCATGTCGGTGCCGTAGAGGTTCATGCCCGCCTCCAGGCGCAGGGTGTCCCGTGCCCCCAGGCCCACGGGCCGCACCCCGGCGGCCTCCAGGGCCGACCAGAAGGCGCGGGTCTCCCCGGCGGGCAGGATCACCTCAAAGCCATCCTCGCCGGTGTAGCCGGTACAGGCCACGAACCAGTCGCCGGATTCCACGGCGTGGAAGGGGGTGAGCTCCGCCGCCGGGGCGCGCAGGGCCCCGGGCAACAGGGGCAGAAAACGCTGCCGGGCTTCGGGGCCCTGCACCGCGATCATGTCCAGATCATCCCGTTCGGTCACGGTGACGGCCTCCGCAGGAGACATCCCCTCCGCCATCTGGTGCATCCAGGCCAGGTCCTTTTCCCGGGTGGCGGCATTGACCACCACCCGGTAGCCGTCCTCGCGGCGATAGACGATGAGGTCGTCCAGTACGCCCCCTTCGGCATTGAGCATGCAACTGTAGAGGGCGCGGCCCGGGCTGCGGAGCTTGTCCACATCGTTGGCCAGCAGGCGGCGCAGGTAGGCCCGGGCACCGGGACCGGCCACATCCACCACCGTCATGTGGGAGACATCGAACATGCCGGCATCCCGGCGCACGGCGTGGTGCTCCTCCAGCTGGGAGCCGTAATGGATGGGCATGGACCAGCCGGCGAAGTCCACCATGCGGGCACCGGCGGCCACGTGGCTCTCGTACAGGGTGGTCTGTCTGGTTGTCGTCATGGCTTCAGGCTCCCGTGGAACAAAAAAAGGCGGCCGACACATCATGATGGACTGTGTCGACCGCCCCTCTGTCCTGAAACCTGAGAGATTGAACCGCCTCCTGGCGGCGATCCCCTTCGGTGGGCCACGCGGGGCCGCTCTCCAGAGTCGATCGGGCAGCGCAGTCCTTTTGCCTGAGCGTTTCCGGGCGGAAGTTGCGCCTTCGGCGCCTCCAGGGATGGAGGTCTCTCCCACGCTGCCGGGGTGACGGATCACCCGTATCTATGGGGGCACTATACCTGGGGTGTCATCAAATCAAAAGCATCAGGGGTCGATGAGCCGGCCTCAATCTATAGATTGGGTCTATGGCATCCCGGGCCCGGCCCCGCCTCCCGCATCGGCCTCGGGACGGCGAATCAGCGCCCGCGTCACCGCCGCACGGCCCTGGTGACCCGGCCCCTCATCCAGATGCACCGCCACCTCGGCCAGCTCCCGGAATTCCCCATCCATCAGATCCTCCCGGAGGGTGATGCTGCTGTAGAGCATGTTCAGGTCCCGGGGACCACCGCTATCGTGGTGGACCTGCTCCGGATGAAAGGCCTCCATCAACAGCCAGCCCCCGGGTCGCAGGGCCCGAAACATGGAGGCATGCACCATGCGGCGCTGGGGCGGAGGCAGATGCAGGAAGATGGAGACCACGTGATCGAAATGATCCCGGGGACAGTCCCAGCCCACCAGGTCAGCACAAACCGTGTTCACCACCACACCGTGGTGCTGGGCCAGGGCCTCGGCCTTGGCCAGGGCCTGGCGGGAGAAATCCACCGAGGTCACCTCCAGCCCCCGACGGGCCAGCCACACCCCGTTGCGCCCCTCCCCGTCCCCCACGCAAAGCACCCGCTGTCCGGGTCGGTACAGGGCATGGTGGGCCAGAAGATAGGCGTTGGGTGCCGTGCCATAGACGTATTCGCTGGCAGCGAAGCGGTTGTCCCAGAATTCTCTCATGGCGCGATACCCCCTGGCGGTCCGACCGATAGTGTAGGCCAACCGGGCCACCGGGGGCAGACGGTCATCAGGGCCTCTCGGTCATCAGGGTCTCGATGGCCTCCGGTGTCTTGGGGCACTCCTCGGTCAGCACCTCGTGCCCGTCGCGGGTCACCACCACGTTGTCCTCGATGCGGATCCCGATATCGGCCAGCGCCCGCGGAACGCCCTCGGCCCCGGCGGGGAGGTAGAGCCCCGGTTCAACGGTCATCACCATCCCCGCCTGGAGCTCCCGCGACACCTCACCCAGGCGGTAGTCCCCCACATCGTGCACATCCAGGCCCAGCCAGTGGCCGGTGCGGTGCATGTAGTAGGGGCGGTAGGCCCCGGCCTCCACCAGCGCCTCCACCGACCCCTCCAGCACACCGAGATCCACCAGCCCACGGGTGATCTCCTCCACCGCCGCCTGGTGGGGGGCCTCCCAGGCATGGCCCGGTGCCACCCGGGCGATGGCGGCCGCCTGGGCCGCCAGGACGATGTCGTACACCGCCCGCTGCTCCGACGAAAAACGCCCGTTCACCGGGAAGGTGCGGGTCACATCGCTGGCATAGCCCTGGTACTCGCAACCCGCGTCGATGAGCACCAGGTCTCCGTCCCGCAGGCGGCCCTCATTCTCGGTGTAGTGCAGGATGCAGCCGTTGGCCCCGCCACCGACGATGGAGGGATAAGCCGGTTCCATGCCCGAACGGTGGAAGGTATAGAGCAGCTCCGCCTCCAGCTGGTATTCCCGCAGGCCCGGTCGGCAGACGCGCATGGCCTGGCGGTGTGCCTCCACGGTGACCGCCGCCGCGTGACGCATGGCCCGCAGCTCCAGGGACGACTTGAACAGACGCATGTCGTGCAGCAGGTATTCCAGGGACACCAGCTCCTGGGGCGGCCGGACCCCGGTGCGGGAACGGGCACGGATCCCGTTGATCCATGCGGTCACCCGGCGGTCCATGCCCGACTCGTGCCCCAGGCTCACGTAGACCCGCGTCCGGTTCTCCAAAAGCCCCGGCAGGATCTCCTCCATATCGGATATGGGGAAGGCGTCATCGGCGCCATAGTCCCGCACGGCCCCCTCCGTGCCCGCGCGCCGCCCGTGCCAGGTCTCCTTCTCGGGGTCCCGCTCCCGGCAGAAGAGGAGATAGCCCCCCTGGGCCCGACCCGGCACCAGGACGGCCACGGCATCGGGCTCGGTGAAGCCGGTGAGATACCAGAAATCGCTATCCTGGCGGAAGGGATAGGTCACATCCCTGTTGCGGGTCCGCTCCGGGGAGGCGGGGAGGATGGCGATGCCCTCCTCCCCCATGGCCGCCATGAGTTGTTGGCGGCGGCGTGCGAATTCCTGCAGCTGGGTCCGGTTCGGGGTCATGGACGGGGCATCATTCCATCAACAGGGCACGGGATGGGGAGGAGTCAGTGCAGCCCGGAGGGGCCCTTCAGGGGCTGGAGCTCCTCGCTCACCAGCAGCACACCCACGCGCACGTATTCATGGATCTCCTGGAAGGCGGCTTCATCCGCCTCGTCATCATCCAGGTCGAACCCGGTGCGGGCGATCTCGGAGAGGTCGCGGATGACCTCCGCCGAATCCTCGGGGAGGCTGCGGGGCTCACGCACCCCGGCCACTGCCAGGCCATAGAGGAATCCCTGGCACCACAGTCCCAGGGCCTCCACCCGCTGCTCCAGGCCGTTATCGTCGGCGGGCAGCAACAGGTCGAAACTCAGCAGGGCATCCGCCAACTGGGTGCGGGTGGCCTGAAAGAGATCGGTCAGGGGCTGTGGCGGCGTGGCCGGAGGCGATCCCTCCCCCTGTTCCGGCAGGATCTCCCGGAACCAGGCCACGGCCCCGGCCCCCAGATCGGCGGTGAGCATCCCGCAGAGGGTGCCATGGACCTCGGCCGCACCGGCGGTGGCTCCGGCATGGCGCAGACTGTCTTCGACGGCTTGATAACCAGGCATCATGGCGCGGGCCTCGTGTGGCGGGGCGGGTATCCCGGGATTCAGAAACGCTCCAGCCGGGCCTCGCCGGGGCGGAGCAAGAGACGATACAGCCGCCCCTCCAGCTGGACGTGGGTGAAACGCGGCTCGTCGAGCCGGATCGCCCCGCTGGAAGGCGCCGAGATGGCGGTGAACCCCATGTGCCCACCGGCGATCAGTTCCTCCAGAAAGCCGGCAAGGACCTCCCGCGGCAGGGTGGCCGTCCGGTCCGTCAGACGGCAGGGCCGCCCAGACGGGGTCTTCGATTCCACCACCGTCGCCCCGTCCTGCGGATCGGCCCGGCTCGTGTGCATCGTATCGGACATGGACCGGCATCCCCGGTGTTCATCCCGGGGGCAGTCTAACACCGCCGCGCCCCACTGCCCATGCGCCCCCCACCCCCGCAAAACGCGGGGACCGGAAGCCGTTGACGTCCCCGGTTGGGCGGGCCTATATTGACCCCATGGCACAGACGCCCCACAACGATCCTGACGGGCAGCCGCTGCGGGACCTGGAATCCCGGGTGGAGGCGCTGGTGCAACTCTGCGAACGCCTGCAGGAAGAGAACCGGATGCTGCAGCAGCAGAACGACCAGCTCAGGGCCGAGCGGGCAGCCCTCTCCGAGCGGGGCGAACAGGCGCGCATCAAGGTGGAATCCATCATCAGTCGCCTGCGCTCCATGGAGCAGGCCTCGTGAGCGAAGGGGCCAACGAACCGGTCACGGTGAAGATCCTGGGCAAGGACTACCGCATCGCCTGCCCCGATGAGGAGCGCAGCGCCCTGGTGGCCTCCGCCGACCTGCTGGACCGGCGCATGAAGGAGATCCGCGACACCGGCAAGGTGGTGGGCGGGGACCGGATCGCCGTCATGGCGGCGCTGAACATCACCCATGAACTGCTGTCCATGAAGGGCCGGCAGGCGCGTCTGGATGACCGGCTGCAGCAGATGCGGCAACGGATCGACGCCACGCTGGACCGGCAGGATGCCCAGTCACCCGCCGGTTGAGGCGGACACGGCCAGAGCGGCCGAAGGTTTCACGAGTCAGGACACCTCTGTGTTGTACGTGAGCGGCCGGGGTTTATCCTTGAGCCTAATGAACTACCCCGGGAGCCGAACTGCGATGGTGTTGTGCATGTCCGCCCTCGAGCGGAAAGCCTGGATCCATCGCGTAGGCACCCACTTGAACCGCTGGTTCAAGGTCGAAGGTCTGCCACGGCATCCACGGAGCGTGTCCTCCTTTTCCTCCAGGGTCGTCCCCCATGGAACGGCCCTCCCCCACCGGTGTGTCCTCCCGGTGATCCCTACCCCCCGCCGGACGACCCGTCGATGCACCCTTCGCGGCAGACCCTGCGACGCGAACTGAGGCGACGCCGGATCGCCCTCCCCCCGGAGGAGCGGCGTGCACTGGCCTGGCAGGTGGCCGCCCGGGTGCGCCATCACCGCCTGTTCACCGCCGCGCGGCGCATCGCCTTCTACCTCCCGGACCGGGGGGAGGTGGACCCCGGCCCGCTGATGCAGGCGGCCCGGGCCGCCGGAAAGCAGCTCTACCTGCCGGTGCTGGCCCCGCGCCATCCGCGCCTGTTGTGGTTCATGCCCTGGACCCCCGGGGAGCGCCTGGTGCCCAACCGGTTCGGCATCCCCGAGCCCAGGATCCGTACCTCCCGGCGCCTGCCCGCCCGTCACCTGGACCTGGTGATCGCACCGCTGGTGGGCTTCGACCGGAACGGGCACCGTCTGGGCATGGGGGGGGGCTTCTACGACACCACCTTCAGCCATCTCAACCGCCACCGCCGCTGGCACCGGCCGCGCCTGCTGGGCCTGGCCTACGGATTCCAGGAGGTGGCGGCCCTGCCCCACGCCCCCTGGGACGTGCCCCTGGACGGGGTGGCCACGGAGCGGGAGCTGCTCACCTGGCCCCACCGGCACGCGCGCACGGACGCACCCCACCCCGGGGACGGGTCCCCATGAACTACTGGCTGATGAAATCCGAACCCCAGGTCTTTGGCATCGACGACCTGGAACGGGTGGGCACGGAGCCCTGGGAGGGGGTGCGCAATTACCAGGCCCGCAACATGCTGCGCGACGGGATGCGCGTCGGGGACCGGGCCTTCCTCTACCATTCCAACTGCAAGGAGCCCGGCATCGCCGGGATCCTGCGCATCGTGCGCGAGGGCTATCCCGACGACACCGCCTGGACCCCCGGGCACCGCTACCATGACCCCCGCAGCACCCCCGAGAACCCCCGCTGGTTCCGGGTGGATGTGGCCTTCGAGCGCCGCCTGGAGCGCTTCGTCCCCCTCCGTGAACTCAAGCAGGTCCCCGAACTGTCCGAAATGCCCCTGGTGCGTCGCGGCAACCGCCTCTCCATCATGCCGGTCGCCCCCGGGGAGTGGGACTGCATCCTCGCCCTGGCGCAGTCCTGAAGGGGGACGCGGCCCCGGGGCGCCCCCCCGGAACCGACCGTCAGCCGGTGCCGGTCACCGGCCCCTCCTCGCGGACCGGCCCGGACGAAACGGGCTCCGGCTCCGGCCCGAGAAAGAGCCGGTAGACCGGGTTGTCCGTCTCCTCCCAGTGGACGTAGCCCAGTTCCTTCAGGAAGCGCTTGAAGCGGGCCTTGTCCTCGGGGGGCACCTGCAGCCCCACCAGCACCCGGCCGTAGGCGGCGCCGTGGTTGCGGTAGTGGAACAGGCTGATGTTCCAGTCCTGGCCCATGTGGCTGAGGAAGTTCATCAGCGCCCCGGGCCGCTCCGGGAACTCGAAGCGGTAGACCCGCTCGTCCCCCACGTGGGCGGCGTGCCCGCCCACCATATGGCGCAGGTGGGCCTTGGCCATCTCGTTGCGGCTCAGGTCCACGATGGGATAGCCCCCGGCCTCCAGGTCCGCCAGCAGGGCCTTGCCCTCCGCCTCGCCGCCGCTCAGCTGCACCCCCACGAAGACATGGGCCTGGCGGTCATCGGCATAACGGTAATTGAACTCGGTAACGGCACGCTTGCCGATGGCCTCGCAGAAGGCGCGGAAGCTGCCGGGGCGCTCGGGGATGGTGGCGGCGAACAGGGCCTCCCGGTGCTCCCCCAGCTCCGCCCGCTCGGTGACGTGGCGCAGGCGGTCGAAGTTGATGTTGGCCCCGCTGAGCACGGCGGCATAACGCCCGTCGCGGGTCCCCTCCCGCTCCAGGTACTTCTTCAGGCCCGCCACCCCCAGGGCCCCGGCGGGCTCGGCCATCACCCGGGTGTCGTCGAAGATGTCCTTGATGGCGGCGCAGAGCTCGTCCGAGGACACCAGCAGGATCTCGTCCACGTACTCCCGGGCCAGGCGGTAGGTCTCCTTCCCCGCCTGGCGCACCGCCGCGCCGTCGGCGAAGATGCCCACCTGTTCCAGCACCACCCGGCGCTTCCTCTCCAGGGCCTGCTGCATGCAGGGGGCGTCGTCCGGCTCCACGCCGATGACCCGGATCTCCGGGCGCAGGGCCTTGATATACGCGGCCATGCCGCCGAGGAGGCCGCCGCCGCCCACCCCCACGAAGACGGCATCCAGCGGGTCCGGGTGCTGGCGCAGCAGCTCCATGGCCACGGTCCCCTGCCCCGCAATCACCTCCGGCTCGTCGAAGGGGTGGATGAAGGTATAGCCGTTCTCCGCCACCAGCTCCTGGGTGAGCTGGTAGGCCTCGTCGTAGGAATCGCCGTGCAGGATGGCCTCCCCCCCCAGGGCCCGCACCGCATCCACCTTGATGGACGGCGTGGTGCGGGGCATGACGATCACCGCCGGGATCCCCAGGCGGCGGGCGGAGAGGGCCACCCCCTGGGCATGGTTGCCTGCGGAGGCGGCGATCACCCCCCGGGCGCGCACCTCCGGCGGGAGCTGCACGATCTTGTTGTAGGCCCCCCGCAGCTTGAAGGAGAACACCGGCTGCAGGTCCTCGCGCTTGAGCAGCACCTGGTTGCCCAGGCGGCGAGAGAGGGTGGGCATGGGGTCCAGGGGGGTCTCGCGGGCCACGTCGTAGACGCGGGCGGTGAGGATCTTCTGCAGATAGGGATAGGTCATAAGATCAAGATACCGCCCGCCCTTCCCCGGCCGCAAGCGGTGATGACCCCGCCCCGCCGCTGCGCGTAGAATGCCCATCAAACCAGAGGAGAAGCCCCATGAGCAACGCGGATGACATGAAGAAGGCCGCCGCCGAAGCGGCCCTGGAATACGTGCAAGACGACATGATCGTGGGCGTGGGCACCGGCTCCACGGCCAACCACTTCATCGACCTGCTGGCCGGCATGAAGAACCGCATCGAGGGGGCCGTGGCCTCCTCCGAGGCCAGCGCCCAGCGCCTGCAGGGACACGGCATCCAGGTCCTGGACCTGAACAGTACCGGCACCCTGCCCCTGTACGTGGACGGGGCCGACGAGGCCACCGAGCACCTGCACCTGATCAAGGGGGGCGGCGGCGCCCTCACCCGGGAGAAGATCGTGGCCGCCGCCAGCGAGACCTTCGTCTGCATCGCCGACGAATCCAAGCGGGTGGACGTACTGGGGGCCTTCCCCCTGCCCATCGAGGTGATCCCCATGGCCCGCAGCTACGTGGCCCGGGAGATCCTCAAGCTGGGGGGGCAGCCCGAGCTGCGCCAGGGCTTCACCACGGACAACGGCAACCTCATCCTGGACGTGCACAACCTGCGCATCGCCAACCCGGTGGAGATGGAGACCACCCTGAACCAGATCGCCGGGGTGGTCACCGTGGGGCTCTTCGCCCGCCGCCCGGCGGACGTGCTCCTCCTGTCCGGTCCCGACGGGGTGCGCAGCCTGAAGTAGGCCCACGGCCGGCGGGAGGACACGCCCCATGCCCCGGATCCTGATCGCCCTGGGTCTCCTGCTCATCCTGGTGGGACTGGCCTGGCCGTGGCTTGCACGGCTGGGCCTGGGTCGCCTGCCGGGGGACCTGCTCATCCAGCGGGACGGCTTCACCTTCTACCTCCCGCTCACCACCTCCCTGGTGGTGAGCGCGGTGGTGTCCCTGCTGCTGTGGCTGATCCACCGCCTCTAGGGCCGGGGCGGGCCTAGAGCAGCACCTTCTCGATGCCCTCGCGCCGGGCCTGGTCGATGAACCGGCCCTGCCAGTCCGCCCCCATGAGGGCCTCGGCCATCTCCACCACGATGTAGTCGGTGCCCACACCGGTCTCCTCGCCGTAGCGGGCCAGGCCCTGCTGGCAGGCGGGGCAGGCGGTGAGGATCTTCACCTGATCCGGATCCGCCACGGGCTCGCCGGTGAGCTGGGTCACCCCCTTGCCGATCTCCTCCTGCTTGCGGAAACGCACCTGGGTGGCCACGTCCGGGCGGTTCATGGCGAAGGTGCCCGCCTCGCCGCAGCAGCGGTCGGAATGGACCACCGGCTGCCCCATGAGGGCGTTGGCCACCTTCACCGGGTCATGGGTCTTCATGGGGCTGTGGCAGGGGTCATGGTAGAGATACTGGCGCCCTTCCATCCCCTCCAGGGTCACCCCCTTCTCCAGCAGGTATTCGTGGATGTCCAGCAGGCGGCAGCCGGGGAAGATGCGCTCGAACTCGTACTTCAGCAGCTGATCCATGCAGGTGCCGCAGGAGACGATCACCGTCTTGATGTCCAGGTAGTTGAGGGTATTGGCCACACGGTGGAAGAGCACCCGGTTGGCGGTCTCGATCTGCCGGGCCTTCTTCGCCTCCCCCGAGGCCTCCTGGGGATAGCCGCAGCACAGATACCCCGGCGGCAGGACCGTCTGGGCCCCGGTGCGGTAGAGCATGGCCAGGGTGGCCAGGGCCACCTGGCTGAACAGGCGCTCGGAACCGCAGCCGGGGAAATAGAACACCGCCTCGCCGTTCTCCTCCATCTGCGCCGGATCCCGCACGATGGCCACATGGCTGGGATCGTCCAGCCCCAGCATGACCCGGGTGGTCTGGGCGGGCAGCCCCCCCGGAAGGGGCTTGTTCATCATGTGGATCACCTGCTCGTGCAGCGGGCGACAGCGGGTGGTGGCGGGGGGGATGGCCGGACCCTGGAGGCCCAGGCGCCGGAACAGGGTATGCCCCACGCGCTGCGCGGCGAAGCCCCACTGCACCAGGGCCTTGTGCATCACGTGCACCGCCCGGGGGTCCTGGATGTTCAGGTAGGTCATGGAGACCTTGGCGGCCAGGCTGCTGCGGCGCTTGCGCTGGTCCTTGAGGATGGTGCGCATGCGCGCGGTGACGTCGCCGAAGTCGATGTTCACCGGGCACGGCGGCAGGCACTTGTGGCAGACGGTGCAGTGGTCCGCCACCTCGTTGAGCTCGTCGAAATGCCGGAAGGACAGGCCGCGGCGGGTCTGCTCCTCGTAGAGGAAGGCCTCGATGATGAGCCCCGTGGCCAGGATCTTGTTGCGCGGCGAGTACAGCAGGTTGGCCCGGGGCACGTGGGTGCTGCACACCGGCTTGCACTTGCCGCAGCGCAGGCAGTCGCGGATGTCGTCGTTCAGGGCCCCCAGCGCGCTCTGCTCCAGGATCAGGGCCTCCTCCTCCACCAGGCGCAGGGAGGGGGTGTAGGCCGTGGCCAGGCCCGAGCCCGCCATGAGCTTGCCGCGGTTGAAGCGGTTGTCCGGGTCCACCCGGCGCTTGTAGTCGGCGAAGGCCTCCACCACCTCCGGGTCCAGGTACTGCATCTTGGTGAGCCCCACCCCGTGCTCCCCGGTGATGACCCCGCCGAGGCTGCGGGCCAGGTCCATCACCTGCCCCACGATGCGCTCCGCCTCGTGCATCATGGCGTAGTCGTTGGAGTTCACCGGGATGTTGGTGTGCACGTTGCCGTCCCCGGCGTGCATGTGCAGGGCCACGAACAGGCGGCTGGTGAGCACCCGATCGTGGATCCCCTGGATGCGCTGGCGCACGGCGTCCAGGTCCCGCCCGTCGAAGATCTCGAACAGCGGGGCCTCCAGCTCCCGGCGGTAGGAGATCACCAGGTCATGGCGCAGGATGAGCCGCACCAGCCGGTCCCCGGGGCGCCGGGCCTTTCGGGCCTGATCGTCCAGCAGGTGATCCACCTGTCCGGCATCCGTCTCCAGTTGTTGCAGGATCTCGCGCCAGCGGTCGCGCACCCCGATCACATGGGCCTCGGCGGCCTGACGGCGCTTCTCGAACCAGTTGCGGGCCTCGTCGTTGTCCAGGCCCAGCCTGGCCACCAGGGCCTGACGGTCCGCGTCCAGGCATTCGAGGATCTCCTCGGCCATGCGCAGCTTGTTGGTGAGGGACTGGTGGATGTTGATGCGCTCGATGCCCTCGCTGTATTCCCCCAGGCGCTCCAGGGGGATGACCACGTCCTCGTTGATCTTGAAGGCGTTGGTGTGGGCGGCGATGGCGGCGGTGCGGGAGCGCTCCTCCCAGAAGCGGCGGCGCGCCTCGGGGCTCACGGCGATGAAGCCGTCGCCGTTGCGGGCATTGGCCATGCGCACCACCCGGGCGGCGGCGTCCGCCACGGCCTGCTCGTCGTCCGAGGCCAGGTCGGCCATGAGCAGCATCTTGGGCCGCTCCCGGCGGGACCCCTTGGGGGTGTAGCGCACGGCCCGCACGTAGCGGTCATCCAGATGCTCCAGCCCCGTGAGCTGCACCTTCGGATCGGCCTCCAGGTCGTTCTTGATCTCCACGATGGCGGGCACCGCCTGGTGCAGGTCCGGGCCATAGAACTCCAGGCACACCGTGCGCAGGTGGGCCGCCATGCGGTGCACCACGAACACCGCCGAGGTGATGAGGCCGTCGCAGCCCTCCTTCTGCACCCCCGGGAGACCGAACAGGCACTTGTCGGTCACGTCCTTGCCCAACCCCTCCCGGCGGCAGGCCCGGCCGGGGAAGGTGATCTCCTCCGGCTCCCCCTCGGGGGTGTGGCCGTCGGCCTGGTAGCGGGTGACGCGGAAGGTCACCTCCTCCTGGTCGTGGATCTTGCCCAGGTTGTGGTTCACCCGATCCACCTGGATCCAGCGGGCATCGGGGGTCACCATGCGCCAGGAGGCCAGGTTGTCCAGGGCGGTGCCCCACTGCACGGCCTTCTTGCCGCCGGCGTTCATGGCGATGTTGCCCCCCGCGGTGGAGGCATCCTGGGAGGTGGGGTCCACGGCGAAGACATGGCCGCCCCGCAGGGCCGCCTCGGAGATGCGCCGGTTCACCGCCCCGGCCCCGGTGTGCACGGTGGGCACCGGCCGGTCCAGCCCCGGCAACTGGCGGAATTCCACCTCGCCCACCCAGTCCAGCTTCTCGGTGTTGATCACCGCCGCGTCGGGGGTCAGGGGCACACCGCTGCCGGTGTAGCCGGTGCCGCCCCCCCGGGGGATCACCGTCAGCCCCAGCTCCAGGCAGGCGGCCACCACCCGGGCCATCTCCTCCTCGGTGTCGGGGGTGATCACCACGAAGGGCAGCTCCACGCGCCAGTCGGTGGCATCGGTGACATGGGAGACCCGGGCCAGGCCGTCGAAGGCGATGTTGTCCCGGGCGGTGTG
>JBKGXY010000025.1:0-20436 GCA_046546415.1 Ectothiorhodospira sp. | reverse complement strand
CTAATATGAACAATGTCTATTCTCAAAATCGAAGCGCCGGCCCCGGCGCCGCAGGCCCTGCTGGATGCCCTGGAACCCCTGACCTATCCCCCCGGGGAGGAGCCCGCCGGCATGGCCCCCGCCGCGCCCCCCGAGCCGGCCCCGGCAAAGCCCGCGCCTGCCCCCGCCCCTGAGGCCGGCCAGACGGGGGGGGGCGATATCACCGATGAGGAGTTCGAGGCCCTGCTGGATGCCCTCCAGGATCAGAAGGGGCAGGGCGGGGGTTCGGTGTCCGCACCGGCCCCGGCACAGCGGCAGGGCGGTGCCTCCGGGGGCGGCGATGATCTCATCACCGACGAGGAATTCGAGCAGATCCTGGACGATCTCCAGGGCCAGGCGGGCGCCGGGTCCCCTGCGTCCGGCACCGAGGCGTCCGGGAAGGAGGGGAAGGACGACGAGATCTCCGATCAGGAGTTCGAGGCCCTTCTGGATAATCTCCATGGCAAGGGCGGTCCCCCGCGCCCCGTGGAAGGAAAGGCCCATCCGGCGGCAGGTGGTCAGGGAGGGGGCGGTTCTGCACCCCCTCCGCCCCCTACCGGGAAGGGGGCATCCCCGGCGGCCCCCTCGAAAGGCAGCGAGGGCAAGGAAAAGGCGGAGGAAAAGGGCAGTGCCCCATCCAAGCCCGCGGCCCCTGCGGAGACCTCGGTGCGGGTCGACACCAAGCGACTGGACGACATCATGAACCTGGTGGGGGAGCTGGTGCTGGTGCGCAACCGCCTGGCCACCCTGCGCTCGCGCATGGGGGACGAACAGGTCTCCAAGGCGGTGACCAACCTGGATGTGGTCACGGCCGATCTGCAGTCGGCGGTCATGAAGACCCGCATGCAGCCCATCAAGAAGGTCTTCGGGCGCTTTCCCCGTGTGGTTCGCGACCTGGCCCGCAGTCTCAAGAAAGAGGTCAATCTGGAATTGCAGGGCGAGGACACCGACCTGGACAAGAACCTGGTGGAGGCCCTTTCCGACCCCCTGGTGCATCTGGTGCGCAACGCCGTGGATCACGGCATCGAGCCGCCGGACGAGCGGGAAGCGGCCGGCAAGCCCCGGGCCGGACATGTGGTGCTCTCGGCCACCCAGGAGGGGGATCATATCCTGCTCACCATCAGCGATGACGGCAAGGGCATGGACCCCGACATCCTGCGTTCCAAGGCGGTGGAAAAGGGGCTCATGGACGAGGAGGCCGCCGCCCGGTTGTCGGACCACGACGCCTTCAATCTCATCTTCCGGGCCGGGTTCTCCACCAAGACGGAGATCTCCGACGTCTCCGGCCGCGGCGTGGGCATGGATGTGGTCAAGACCCGCATCGCCCAGCTCAACGGCCGCATCGAGATCACCTCGGAGCCGGGCAAGGGCAGCATCCTGCGGGTGCGCCTGCCCCTGACCCTGGCCATCCTGCCCACCCTGATGGTGGTGCTGGGCAAGCAGCGCTTCGCCCTGCCCCTGGCCAACGTCAGCGA
Source organism: Ectothiorhodospira sp. (assembly GCA_046546415.1). Lineage (GTDB taxonomy): Bacteria > Pseudomonadota > Gammaproteobacteria > Ectothiorhodospirales > Ectothiorhodospiraceae > Ectothiorhodospira. The sequence goes on along the minus strand of JBKGXY010000025.1, from coordinate 18,943 downwards.
GATCTTCGACCTGGACCTGTCGCGCACCAACCGGGTGGACGATCAGGAGGTGATCATGGTGCGCAACCGATCCATCCCCCTGTACTATCTGCGTCGTTGGCTCGTGTCGGGGGATGCCCCGCCGCCGGACGGGGTGGGACACGTGGTGGTGGTCTTCTCCGGCAATCAGCGGGTGGGCTTCGTGGTGGACAGCCTGATCGGTCAGGAAGAGGTGGTGATCAAGCCCCTGGGGAACGTGCTGCATGGGGTCCCGGGCCTGGCCGGGGCCACCATCACGGGGGATGGCGGGATCGCCCTGATCCTGGATGTCCCCGGCCTGCTCAACAGCTATGCCCGGAGGGGCTGAACGGGCCGTCCGCGCCAGCGGGGCGGCCGGGACCCACTGCGCGCCCCCGGCGCGTGCACAGATCGGAGAGACTTGATGGCAGTTCGCGTTCTGGTGGTCGATGACTCCGGGTTCTACCGGCGTCGCATCGTGGATATCCTGAATGCGGATCCCGCCCTGGAGGTGGTGGGTACGGCCGCCAACGGGCAGGAGGCCATCGACCAGGTGGCGGCCCTGAAGCCGGATGTGGTCACCATGGATATCGAGATGCCGGTGATGGACGGCATCACCGCCGTGCGCCGCATCATGGCGCGCCATCCAGTGCCCATCCTCATGTTCTCCTCCCTGACCTTCGAGGGGGCCAAGGCCACCCTGGACGCCCTGGAGGCAGGGGCGGTGGACTTCCTGCCCAAACGCTTCGAGGACATCGCCCGGGAACAGCAGGAGGCGCGGGACATCCTCTGCCGCCGGGTGCGCACCATCGCCCGCCGGGGCCGGGTGGCCCGGGGACCCGCCCCGGCCTCCGGGGGTACGCCGCCCACCCCCCGTCCGGCCACCGCGCCCTCGTCCGCTCCGCGTACGGCACACCCCTTCGGCGGTGCGTCCCCCGCCCCGCGCCAGGCCCCGGCCCTGAGCCTGCGGGATTTCCGGCTGGTGCTGATCGGCACCTCCACCGGGGGCCCACTGGCCCTGCAAAAGACCCTTGCGCAGCTGCCGGCCCGTTTCCCCCTGCCGCTTTTACTGGTACAGCACATGCCCGCCAGCTTCACCCCCGCCTTCGCCCAGCGTCTGGATCAGTTGTGCGCCATCCGGGTCCGGGAGGCCCAGGACGGGGATGCCCTGGAGCCCGGCCTGGCCCTGCTGGCCCCCGGGGGAAAGCAGATGCTGGTGGAGTCCCGGGGCGGGCGGGCCCGGGTGCGCGTCACCGAGGCCGAGCCCGACCAGCACTATCGGCCCTGTGTGGATATCACCTTCAACTCGGCCGCCGCGGTCTTCCGTGGCGACGCCCTGGCCATCGTCCTGACCGGCATGGGGTCGGACGGGCGTGAGGGGGTCCGGCTGCTGAAGCGATGTGGCTCCACCATCTGGGCCCAGGATGAGGAGACCTGCGTGGTGTACGGCATGCCCGCGGCGGTGGTGGAGGCGGGCCTGGCGGACCGGGTGCTGGCCCTGCCGCAGATCGGCAAGACCCTTGCGGAGGCCTGCTGAGTCATGGATATCCTGAGCCTGATTGGTCTGGTCCTGGCCCTGTTGGCGATCCTGGGCGGCAGCGTCGCCAAGGGCAGCGGTCTGGCGGCCCTGTGGAATCTGGCCGCTTTCCTGATCGTCGGCGTGGGCACGGTGGCGGCGGCCCTGGTGCAGACCCGGCCCGGTGCCATGCTGCGGGCCATCCGCATCTTTCCCTGGGTCTTCAAACAGCCGAAGCTGGATCCGGAGGCCACCATCGAGCGAATCGTCAACTGGAGTCAGGTGGCCCGCAAGGAAGGCCTGCTGGGGCTGGAATCCATGGCCGAGGAGGAGACGGATGTCTTCGCACGCAAGGGACTGCAGCTCCTGGTGGACGGCACCGAACCGGAGGGGATCCGCACCATCCTGGAGGTGGATATGGGCAGTCAGGAGGAACACGACACCGAGGGGGCCAAGGTCTTCGAGGCCATGGGGATCTATGCCCCCACCCTGGGGATCATCGGGGCCGTGATGGGCCTGATGGCGGTGATGCAGAACCTGGCGGATCCCAGTCAGTTGGGCTCGGGGATCGCCGCCGCCTTCGTGGCCACCATCTACGGCATCTCCTCGGCCAACCTGTTCTTCCTGCCGGTGGGCAACAAGCTCAAGACCACCATCAAGCATCAGGCCGCCTATCGGGAGATGATCGTCGAGGGGATCATCTCCATCGCCGAGGGCGAGAATCCCCGCAATATCGAGACCAAGCTGCAGGGTTACCTGCAGCGTTGATGCCAGGGGGCACCCAGCCGAGTCATGGCCGGTCGAAAGAAAAAGCACGAGGAGCATCAGAACCACGAGGCCTGGGCGATCCCCTATGCGGACCTCCTTACCCTGCTGCTGGCCTTCTTCGTGGTGATGTATGCCATCTCCTCGGTGAATGAGGGGAAGTACCGCATCCTGTCCGAATCCATGATCTCCGCCTTCAAGACCCCGCCCAAGTCCGTGGACCCGGTGAATGTGGGAGAGGTGGTGCGCACCCCCACCCCGTCCATGATCCAGAGCAGCCCGCAGACCGCCCCCGTGGACCTGAGCCAGCAGATGGACCGGAGCCTGGAGGAGATCCTGGGGGATATGGACATGGAGGGCCTTTCGGCTGCCATCCTCAGCATCGACACCATGGCCGACGAGATCGAAGAGGCCATGGCCCCGCTGATCGAGGCGGGCATGATCGACGTGGGGCGGAACAAGCTCTGGATCGAGGTGGAGATCAACACCAGCATCCTTTTCGGCAGCGGCAGCGCCGAACTGGCCTCGGATGCCGTTCCCATCCTGCAACGCCTGGCGGCAATCCTGGAGCAGTTCCCCGTCCGGGTGCATGTGGAGGGGCATACCGATGATGTTCCCATCAGCACCTCGGTCTATCCTTCCAACTGGGAGCTCTCCGCCGGGCGCGCCGCCACCGTGGTGAACCTCTTCGCCCGGAACGGGGTGGACCCGGACCAGATGGCGGCCATCGGATTCGGTGAATACCGGCCGGTGGGGGACAACGACACCCCCGAGGGTCGCATGGAGAACCGCCGGGTGAACATCGTCGTCCTGGCAGGGCGGCGTCCCAGGACGGAGGAGGGGGCCCCGCCGGAACTCCTGCGGGAGGACATGGAGCTGCTGCTGAACCGGGGAGCCCCCCCGGGGGGAGGAAACAGCCCATGACGACGCTGACCTGGGCCGTGGCCAACCAGAAGGGCGGGGTGGGGAAGACCACCACCACCGTGACCCTGGGGGGGCTCCTGTCCCAGCGGGGCCAGCGCACCCTGCTGGTGGACCTGGACCCCCATGGTTCCCTCACGGCCTACTTCGGGCATGATCCCGAAGGGGCCACCGGTGGGGTCTATAGCCTCTTCCACCGCGTGGGGGACCGGCAGCCCATGCGTCCGGAGACGGCCCTGCGTGCCACCGGTTTCGAGAACCTCTCGCTCATGCCCGCCTCCACGGCCCAGGCCACCCTGGACCGTCAGCTGGGGACCCGCCAGGGGATGGGGCTGGTGATCCGCCGCGCCATCGAGGGCCTGTCGGACCGCTTCGATGCCGTGCTTCTGGACTGCCCCCCCATGCTGGGGGTGCTCATGGTGAACGCCCTGGCCGCCTGCCACCGGCTGCTGATCCCCGTGCAGACGGAACACCTGGCCCTCCGGGGGCTGGACCGCATGCTGCATACCCTGGAGATGGTCCAGCGCTCCCGGGACCAGGCCCTGGATGCCCTGGTGATCCCCACCCTCTACGACCAGCGTGTCCGCTCCTCCACACAGGCCCTGTGGGAGCTCCGGGAACGCTATCCTGATCGGCTCTGGCGGGGCGTGATCACCCTGGACCCGCTGTTCCGCGATGCCAGTGTCGCCGGTCAGCCCCTGCCCCTCATGCACCCCGATGCCCAGGGGACCCAGTCCTATGAGCGCCTGCTGGACGATCTCCTGGGGACCAGTGAATACCGGCACAGGGCGGTCTCATGAAGACACGGCACTCGTCCACGGTGCTCGTTGAGGAGCAGCAGGCCCTCTCGGCCTATCTGGATGGCCTGCTCCAGGAGATCGCGGTGGAGGAACCGCCTCCCGCCGGGACGCCGCCCAGGCGTGGACCGGATGCAAGGAAGCGGGCCGCGGAGCCTTCCCCGCGGGTGGTTCCGCCTCCGCCGCCGGAAAGGACCGTGGGCGGGCCCCCGGAATGGGCCTCGCAACGCTTCCAGTGCCTGATCTTCCGGCTCGCCGGACTGCCCCTGGCGGTGCCCCTGGTAAAGCTCAACGGCATCCTGAAGATGCCGGCGCAGCTAACCCCCATGCCCGGGCACAGCCCCCTGTTCCTGGGATTGCTCCACCATCAGGGCCGTCAGGTCAAGGTGGTGGATCTCGCCCGGCTGGCCCTTCCCCCCGACCGGGTCCCCACCCATCGGCCCCCACCGGAGCACCTCATCCTCATCGACGAGGGCCGCTGGGGACTGGCCTGTGACCGGGTGGAGGAAACCCTGACCCTGTCCCCGGATGACGTCCGCTGGCGGACCCCGCAGGGGCGTCGACCCTGGCTTGCGGGCACCGTCATCCGGCAATTGTGTGCCATCCTGGACGTGGATTACCTGGCCCGCTCCCTGGTCGACGGTCGTTGGGATTGAGGGCCATTCCCGTGTATCCTTGAACGATCCCGGATGGGGACGGGGACGAAGGCCGTCCAGTGAGGGTGGTGCCGGACTGCACGACCGCGGGTTGGCTGGACCCGCGGGTCTGACGGTCCATAGATCCTGTTAGATGGAGGAAAGCGCTTCATGGCCAGAGAATCCGTTTCTGCCGCCCCCGAGGCGACCCAGTATGTGACCTTCCGCCTCGCCGATGAGACCTACGCCATCGGTGTCATGCAGGTGCAGGAGGTCCTTCGGGTCTCGGAGATCGCCCCGGTCCCGGGAGCACCTCATTATGTCCTGGGGATCATCAACCTGCGGGGGAATGTGGTGACGGTGATCGACGCCCGCCGGCGCATGGGGCTTCCCGACAAGGAACCGGACGATTCCTCCCGGGTGGTGATCATCGAGGTGAGCGGCCAGGTGATCGGCATCCTGGTGGACAGTGTGGCCGAGGTGATCGAACTGGCGGCCAAGGACGTGGATCCGGCCCCCAACGTGGGCAATGATGAGAGCTCCAAGTACATTCAGGGCGTGGCCAGCCGCGACGGTGAACTGACCATTGTCGTGGATCTGAACAAGCTCCTGACGGACGAGGAGTGGGCCGAAGTGGCCAATCTCTAGCCTGAACCCCGCGAGAGGGAGAAGGACATGGCGGCCGATCTTCCCATCCCACCGATCCATCCATCCACCCCCGGTCGACCGGTCTCCGAGGAGGGGGATGACGCCCGGCGTTTCCCATCCGATCCGCGCAGGCGCAGGGAGCGGAAGCCCGTCCCGGATCCGGAGAAAGGGGGTCCGGGTAAAGGGGAGCAAGATCCCGATCCTTCCACGGAAGAACCCGGCGATCCCTCCTCCGACGACCGGTCGGGGCCCCCGGATGATCCGGATCACATCGACGAGTACGCATGATCGTTTATCTTGGTTTGGCAATCGCAGTGGCGACGGGCCTGGTGGCTCTGGCCGCCAGCATCTGGCTGTCCCGTCAGATGGCCCGTCTGCGCGCCCGGCTGCGGGAGCAGGAGGCGGGCCTTCTCTCCCTGCGCGGCGCCCTGAGCGCCCTGCATGCCCAGGCCCAGCAGGGGGAGGAGGAGCGCGCCCGGCTGGAGCGCCAGCTGCGCCGCCTGACCGAGCAGCAGGAGCGCATGACCCAGCAGGTGCCGGAGGAGGGGGCCTACAACCATGCCCTGCGCATGGTGCATCAGGGGGCGGGGCGGAAGGAACTCATGGAGAACTGCGGTCTTTCCCGCGGCGAGGCGGATCTGCTTCTGTCCATGCACCGCCGGGATACCCCTGCCCCCTGAGGCCCGCCGCCGGCCTTCAGTCCCCTCCGGTTTCCGTGTCCCCGGGTTGGCGTCCGCCAAGCCAGTAGACGAAGGCCAGCACCTCCGCCACGGCCACATAAAGGTTTTCCGGGATCTCGTCCCCCAGCGGGACCTGGGATAGGGCCTGGGTCCGGGCCAGGGCCTCGATCTGTTCGGCCACCTCGCCCGAGCCCTTGGCGGTCAGGCGTGGTGCGCCACGGCCCGTGTAGCGCAGGGCGACGGCACGGCGGGGTGGTTGCCGATCCCGGCTCATGCCATCCCGTCCACGATGGGGGTATCCCCGTTCGGGCCTGGCGGGTCGGTCGGAGGCGGGGCGTTGCGGCACTGCAGGCTCACTACATCCAGCTTCCGGGCCTCCAGGCTTTCCCGTAGCCGGGGCAGGGCCTCCCGGAGGCGTTCACTCGCCTCCGCCTCCCCGGCCCAGAACTGCGTGGACACCTGATCCCCGCGGACCACCACACGAACCCGGAGGGGCCCGAGGCCCGGCAGGTCCAGGGCCAGGTCCGCCCGCCAGGGGCGTTCCGGGTCGTCCTGCTCCCCACGGCGACCACCTTCCCGATCCAGGCGCATATGCACCACATCCACCCCGTCTTCCCCCTTCAGCGGGAGTTCCAGGAACCAGCGTGGGGATTGGCCCGCCTCATCCGGCTTCTCGGTGCTGGCCAGTTGATGCATCACCAGGCGGGCCAGGCTGCCCTCCACCTGCTGGCGCAGGGTGAGGAGCCATTGTTCGGGCCGGGGGGGGATCCCCTGGTCGCGCCCCTGGGGTACGGGCTGACCCTCCCGCAGGGGCGGAGGGGGCTCCTGCGGGGTGGGGGCGGCGTCGCCCGCCCCGCGCGCGGGCAGGGGCAGGCTGCGTAACTGCTGGGCCAGGGAGAGCAGTTGCCCCTTGAGATCGCGGGCCACGGGGGAGATCGGCGCATCATTCCTTGTCCCATTGCTGCCGGCTGCCCGGGCCAGCCGGGGCTCGAGAAAGAGCCCGGACTCCAGCAGGGCCTGGCGCAGACCCGACCCAGTGGTGACGCCCTCCGCCCGGGGCAGGGCCTGCCACAGGCTCTCCATCGCCTGACGGACCGCCGGTGGCAGGGCCTGGCGCACGGGTTCCATGGACGGGGTGTGGAGTCGCGCCAGGCTGGCCATCAGTGGGGTCTGGGAGGACTGGGCCGGGGCCCATTGGCGCATCAGGGGGGCGCGGGCTTCTGCAGATGGGGAACCCGATGGGATGACCGGATCGCTCCGGATCGGTCCCACCGCCGTTTGGGCAGCTGGGGTGGGCAGCAGGGTCAGCTGCAGCCGGGGATGGACGTTGGTCACCTGCAGGGTTAATTGCTGCCCGGCCTGCACCGGCACCGGCAGGCGCGCCTCCAGGCCCGCCCCGGGGAGGCGAAGGAGGGTATGCCCACCGGCCGCCGCAGAGGTCAAGACCCGTGCCTGGAGGATCTGACCCTGCTGCAGGTTCCGCAGGGCGGTCTGTCCCCCTTGGCTCAGCTGGATGCGCAGGCCTTCGGCGCTCATGGGAGGAAGACTCATGGGTGGCCCGCCCTGCAATGGATTCCCTTCGATGGTACCTCCTGCCCCCCTCCCGGGGCTATGTGGACGCCTTTGCCCGGGAGGACGGGGGGTCGTGTATCATTCATGGCCCGGGGTCGTTTTGGAACCGGAATCTCACGAAAGCAAGATGGTCGTTTCATGATGCACGAAGAAAAGATCTCGGTCCTGATGGTCTGTCTGGGGAATATCTGCCGTTCCCCCATGGCCCAGGGGGTATTCCAGCGGCAGGTGGACCAAGCGGGACTGGCCGGGCGGATCCGGGTGGATTCCGCCGGGACCCATGCCTATCACGTGGGAGAACCCCCGGATACCCGTGCCCGGCGGGCCGCATTGCAGCGTGGGGTCGACCTGAACGGGCAGCGGGCCCGCCGGGTGGAGGCGGAGGATCTGTTGCGATTCGATTATGTCCTGGCCATGGACCGGGAGAACCTGGCGCATCTGCAGGCCCTGGCGGACCCCGCCATGCGGGGACATCTGGGGCTTTTCATGGCCTTCACCCCGGAGTGGGACGAGAAGGAGGTCCCCGATCCCTATTACGGTGGGGACCGGGGTTTTGAGCGGGTACTGGATATGGTGGAGGATGCGGCCCGAGGCCTGCTGGACCATATCCGCCATCATCGGACGGTTTGAACCCCGGGCCGTCCTGCACGGGAACCGGATGTAAAAAGGCCCCCTCCCGCAGCGCGGGAGGGGGCCATCGTACGGCGCGGGGAAGGGGTCGGAGATGTCAGTCCTCCGCTGGGCGGTGTTCCCCGTCCTTTTGGGGGGCGGCCGTCTTCCCGGCGGATGGATTGTCCTCTTCTTTGGCGGGGGGCTCGGCCTGGGGTCTGGACTCAGCCGATGCCGCCGGTTCATCCTCCTTCCGGGCCTGACGGGTGACCGTCTGCAGCTTTTCCATCTCCTCCCTGGAGAGGCCGCGAGGGCCTCCGGCCGCGGGGGCACCGCCGGAACGGCGGCGACCACCGCCTTCACCGGTCTCTCCACCCTTGCGTTGGGAGCGGCCGCGGGAATCGGAGGTATCGCCGGACTTGCCGGTGTGATCGTCCGTTTCCGTCTGCCCTCCTTCAGTCCCCGAGGGGGCCTTGCCCCCCGGTTTCTGTTCAGTGCCGGTTTCCGCCGGGCCTCCTTCCTGGGGGGCGGCGATGGCATCGGTGCCCTGTTCAGAGGTCTCCTTTCTGGGAGAGGCGGATGCATCCTCCCCGGTGGGGGCGGTGGTCTCGCCGTTCTGCGTCCTGCGGCGGCCACCCCGGCTGCTTCGGGACCTCCCGCCGGTGGAACCGTCCTCGCGCGTGGCGTTGGCGGATGTTTCACCCTTGTCCTTCTCGGCGGCTGGCTCCTCGGCCGAGGCCTCTGCGGCGGCGGTCTGTTCACCGTCCTGGCGGTTTTCGCCATTGGACGGGGTGCGCCGTCTGCGGCGTCCGCCCCGTCGCCCGCGGCTGCGGCCGGTGGTCTTGCCGTTGCCGGTTTCCGATTTGTTTCCTCCGCCCTGCTGGCCTTCCGGGGCCCGGTTTTCATCGCCCTCGGTGGTCGCGGGGCTCCCTGTCTCGCCAGAGGATTGGGTCGGGGTTTCCTCGCGGCCGGAAACCGCCTTGTCGGCCCCGGACTTCGTGCGGCCCCCCCCGGAGGCCTTCGGGGTACCGCTGCGGGAGCTGGAGGGTTCGCCCCCCTTGTCGGCGGGCGATGCATCCTGCGTCCCCTGCTTCTCGCCGTCCCCATTCTGGGGGCTCTTTCGGCCGCTGCCACCGCGCCGGCTGCGACCATTGCTGCTGCGGCGGCTGCGGCTGCGGCCGGTTTCCTTCTCCTGCGCTTCCTCCCCGGGGCGGCCGGATCCGCGGGTTGAGGCGCCGCGCCGTCCTCCGGAAGCCCCGCCACCCTCGGTGCGCGAGGATCCTGAAGACGTTTCATCCTGTGCTCCCGTACCGGCGGAGAACAGGCTGTTCCAGATGCGGCTGAACAGTCCCGGGAGAGAGACGGGCGAGGCGGTACGCACCGAGGAATGGTCGTGCACCATCTTGCGTTCCGGTGCGGAATCCGATCTGGTTCCCGGGGCCGGGGTGGAGGGTGTGATGGTCTGCACCAGGGCACGCTCCAGGCGGGCCTTCCGGGGCTGGTCCGCCAATTCGGGCTCATCCTCGGTGAGCAGCTGGTAGCTGTTGCGTTCGCCGATCTCCTCCTCGGCTTCGTCGCTGCGCAACCGCCGCACGGTGAAGTGCGGGGTGAGCAGGGTGGGGTTGGGCACGAGGGTGATCTCCACGCCGTAGCGGGATTCGATACCGGAGATCACCTCCCGCTTCTCGTTGAGCAGGAAGGTGGAGACGTCCACCGGGAGGTGGGCCAGCACGCGCCCGGTCTTGTCCTTCATGGCCTCCTCTTCCACGAGGCGCAGGACGGAAAGGGACAGGGATTCCACGCTGCGGATGTGCCCGTGGCCCTTGCAGCGGGGGCAGACGATCTGGCTGGATTCCCCCAGGGAGGGCCGCAGCCGCTGGCGGGACATCTCCAGCAGGCCGAAGCGGGAGATGCGGCCCACCTGCACCCGGGCCCGGTCCATCTCCAGGGCCGTGCGCAGGCGGTTCTCCACCTCACGCTGATTCCGGTTGGGGGCCATGTCGATGAAGTCGATGACGATCAGCCCGCCCAGGTCCCGCAGGCGCAGCTGCCGTGCGATCTCGTCGGCGGACTCCAGGTTGGTGTTGAGGGCCGTCTCCTCGATGTCGCTGCCCTTGGTGGCCCGGGCGGAGTTGACATCGATGGAGATCAGGGCTTCGGTGTGGTCGATGACGATGGCCCCGCCGGAGGGCAGGGTCACCTCCCGCTGGAAGGCCGCCTCGATCTGGCTCTCGATCTGGTAGCGGTTGAAGAGCGGGACAGGGTCCTCGTAGAGCTTGAGCTTGCGCAGGTTGTTGGGCATCACCTGCTGCATGAAGTCCCGTGCCTGCGCGAAGACGCCGGGATCATCGACGATGATCTCGGCGATGTCGTTGCGCATGTGATCCCGCAGGGTACGGATGATCACATTGCTCTCCTGATAGACCAGGAAGGGGGCCTTGTGGGTCTCGGCGGCATCGGCGATGGCCTGCCAGAGGGTCTTGAGGTACTCCAGGTCCCACTGGAGCTCCTCCACGCTCCGCCCCACACCGGCGGTACGGGCGATCAGCCCCATACCCTGGGGGACCTCCAGCTGGCCCAGGGCCTCGCGGATCTCGCTGCGTTCCTCGCCCTCGATGCGTCGTGAAACGCCACCGGCGCGGGGGTTGTTGGGCATGAGCACCAGGTAGCGCCCCGCCAGGCTCACGAAGGTGGTGAGGGCGGCCCCCTTGGTGCCGCGTTCCTCCTTCTCCACCTGGACGATGAGCTCCATGCCCTCCTTCAGCCCGGTCTTGGGGGAGGTGTCGCCGTTCTCGTCGGGTGTGAGATAGCTGCGGGCGATCTCCTTGAAGGGCAGGAAACCGTGGCGTTCGGAGCCGTAGTTGACGAAGGCCGCCTCCAGGCTGGGTTCAACCCGGGTGATGACCCCCTTGTAGACGTTCGCCTTCTTCTGTTCCCGGGAGGGGAGTTCGATATCGAGGTCGTAGAGCTTCTGGCCGTCGACCATGGCCACGCGCAGCTCTTCGGGCTGCGTGGCGTTGACGAGGATGCGTTTCATGAATTCGTTCTCGGGTACGGGGCCCAGCCACGCCCGGGCGGTTCACAGGCGTTCGCGGTGCTTCAGACCAGGGGCGCGCGGCGCTCAGGAGCAGCGCACAGGCGCACAGCCATGGAAGCACGACGCCCTCGGTTTCCGCTTGCCGGAGCGTGGGGGCGGGGTTGGGCAGAAATCCGCTCAGAATCATCAAAAACCGTGTGGTGCTTCTGGAGCGAGGGTCCATGACGGGGAACGGACGTTGCCCAGAGGGCTGGCGTTCCCCGGTGGTGTTCTTGATCGGTCGCGGGATCCGGGCGCCGCGGAGCGGGCGAAACGGGATGTTTCGGACCACCGCGACGGACCGGCTCTACCGATCCCGACACCTTATGATAACAATCCTGCAAAAGACCATCAAATACTTGAATGAAATGGTATGATCCGGCCCATGTCGCAGTCTCCTTCCATGCCCAAGGCTGGCGTCACCCATCGGGAGATCGGTCCCAACGAGGCCGGTCAGCGCCTGGACAACTACCTGCTGCGCCATCTCAAGGGGGTGCCCCGGAGCCGGGTCTACCGCCTGCTGCGCAAGGGCGAGGTGCGGGTGAACAAGCGCCGCAGCAAGCCGGACTACCGCCTGGCACAGGGGGATCAGGTGCGTCTTCCGCCGGTGGCCCGGGGGGAGCCCCGGTCGCTGGAGGGGCAGCCCCTGCCGGAGGGCCTGGCGCAGACCCTGGCCGGGGCCGTGCTCCTGGAGGATGAGGACCTGCTGGTGCTGAACAAGCCGGCGGGCCTTCCGGTCCACGGAGGCAGTGGCGTGGCGGTGGGGGTGATCGAGGCCCTGCGCCGCCTGCGTCCGGATGCACCCTTCCTGGAGCTGGCCCACCGGCTGGACCGGGAGACCAGCGGCTGTCTGGTGCTGGCCCGTAACCGTCCGGCCCTGCAGACCTTTCATGACTGCTTGCGCCAGGGTGAGGTGGACAAGACCTACCTGGCCCTGGTGGGCGGGCAATGGCAGGGGGGGGCGCGCCGGGTGAACGAGGGGTTGGCCCGGGATGTCCGACGGGGAGAGATGCGCCTGGTGCGGGTGGATGAGCAGGGTCGGGAGGCCGACAGCCTCTTCACGCCGTTGGCACACTACGATGGCGGCACCTGGATGGAGGTGAAGATCGGCACCGGCCGCACCCACCAGATCCGCGTCCATGCCGCCCACGAGGGCCACCCGGTGGCGGGGGATCGGCACTACGGCGATTTCGCTTTCAACCGCCGTATGCGCCGGCTGGGACTTCGGCGGCTCTTCCTCCACGCCCGCTCCCTGTCCTTCACGCTCCCTTCCTCCGGGCGCACCTACGATGTGGACGCCCCGCTGGACCCGGATCTCGCCCGGGTGCTGGAGCGCCTGGGAGGGGAGGATGGACCGGAAAACCCATGATCCGAGCGCTTCAACCGGCATGAAACTCAACGGCGACTATCGACTGCTGGTATTCGACTGGGACGGTACGCTGATGGACTCCATCGGACGCATCGTCCACTGCCTCCAGGGGGCCATCCGGGTCCTGGGCCTGAGGGAGCCTCCCCGCCAGGCCCTGAAGGACGTCATCGGGCTGGGGATGCGGGATGCCATCCTGCAGCTCTACCCCGAGGCCGACGAGGCCCTGTGCGAGGCCTTCACCCGGGCCTACCGGGAACGCTACCTGGGGGATGACCCCACCCCTTCCCCCCTGTTCGAGGGGGTGCCCCAGGTACTGGCGGACCTGGAGGCGGCGGGGTACTGGCTGGCGGTGGCCACGGGCATGTCCCGCAAGGGCCTGGACCGCAAGCTGTCCTCCACGGGGCTCGGTTCCCGGTTCCTGGTCACCCGCTGCGCCGAGGAGGCCTTTTCCAAGCCGCATCCCGGCCTGCTGGAGGCGGTGATGGACTACGCCGGGGTGACCCCGGGGGAGACCCTCATGATCGGCGATAGCGTCCTGGACCTGCAGATGGCCGCCAACGCCGGTGCCGATCGTGCGGGGGTCACCACCGGGGTCCACGAGGCCGGCCAACTGGCGGTGCATGCACCCCGGGTCCTGCTGGATGACCTGCGCCACCTGCCCGACTGGCTGGCCACGGACGGGGTGCGTGACCTCTCCGATGCCTCCTGAACCCGTTTCCGTTTCCCTACGAGGAGATCGATAGACCATGACCGATGCACCCGATCCGCAATCCGACTCCAGGGACCTTCCGGCATCGGAACCCTGGGAGCGCGAGGCCCTGCGGGACATCGCCCTGGCGGGGCTCAGGGAGCGCCGCACGGCCCGGCGTTGGGGGATCTTCTTCAAGCTGCTGGGGTTTGGCTACCTGGTGTTCCTGCTGCTGGTGTTCATGGATGCCCTGCCCACGGGCGACGGCGCGGCCCGCGGACCGCATACCGCCCTGGTGGACATCAAGGGCATGATCGCCGACGAGGCCCCCGCCAGTGCCGACCGGGTGGTGGCCGGCCTCGAGGCGGCCTTCGAGGATGGCAACACGCGGGCCGTCCTCCTGCGCATCAACAGCCCCGGGGGGAGCCCGGTGCAGTCCGCCTACATCCACGATGCCATCCAGCGTCTCAGGGAAGAGCATCCCGAGATACCCCTCTATGCCGTGATTTCGGACATGGGTGCCTCCGGAGGATACTACGCTGCCGTGGCCGCCGACCGGATCTATGCCAGTCCGGCCAGCGTCGTGGGGTCCATCGGCGTGCGCATGGACAGCTTCGGTTTCACCGAGGCCCTGGACCGCCTGGGCATCGAGCGGCGCCTGCTCACCGCAGGGGAGCACAAGGGTTTGCTGGATCCCTTCCAGCCGGTGGATCCGGTGGAACAGGACCATATCCAGGGGCTCCTGGACGGCATCCACCACCAGTTCGTGGAGGCGGTACGCGAGGGCCGCGGCGAGCGCCTGGCGGAGGATTCCGACCTGTTCACCGGCCTGGTATGGACCGGGGAGGCGGCGCTGGAACTGGGGCTGGTGGACGGTCTGGCCAGCGCCGGCGAGGTGGCGCGTGAAGTGGTGGGCGAACCCGAGGTGGTGGATTTCACCCGCCGGCAGGATCTGCTCTCCCGCCTGGCCAGTGGCGTCGGCACCGCCGCCGGGACGGTCCTGGAGGAGCTGGAGCAGGGCCGGCTGCGGTGATCCCCCGCCGTTGACCTCGGGCTCAGGTACGGGAGGTTGAGGCGCTGTGTTGCCCGTCCTCCCGGCGGGCCGAGACCCCGGCCGTGAGGGTGTAGCGCATGGCATCCTCCAGGGAGAGGTCCAGGGGCTGCACCCGCTCCCGCGGCAGCATCAGGGTGTAACCGCCGATCTGGTAGCTCATGGGCAGGTAGACGGCGATGGTGTCCCCATCCCCGAGGGCGGCGGGCAGCCCACGGAAGTCCTCCCGGGTGACGAAGCCCACCAGGCGGGCCTCCAGGCCGGGGAGGGTGACCAGCACCGCCTCACCGAAGCGTTCGTGGATCTCCCCGGAGAAGAGCCGGGTCACGTCCCGCACCATGCCATGGACGGTCTTGACCACCGGGATGCGCTGCATCCAGTCTTCCAGCCGCTGCGCCAGCCTCTGGACCATGTAGGCCCGCATCAGCAGCCCAAGGCCGAAGATCAGGGCCACACCCGTCACCAGCCCCAGTCCGGGGACATACAGGACGTCCGGGAGCAGGAGCTTGAGGAGGCCTCCCAGTGCCTCCTCCAGGGTATTGCCCAGCCAGAGGACAAGGGCTAGGGTGACGACGATCGGCAGGATGGCCGCGAGGCCGGTGAGAAACGTGCGTGTCAGGCCTTTCAATCCATATCTCCGGGTAGTGGGTTCATGCGTCCCGGGGCCCATCCGCACGGGTTGGGGCGGTGGGGCACAGGCCCCGCAGGGCCGTCCGGCGGGGCCTGTCCAGCTTGGTTGACACCCGGCCCGGGTCGAACTAATTTGACACGGATCCCGGGGACGGTGCCAGCCGGCCGTTCCGGAAACCCTATCCACAGGCACGAATCCTATGGCATCAAAGCCCACGTCTGCAGTCGATTCAACCCCGATCCGGGTGGTCATCGTCACCATGGACACCCACCTGGCCAGCGCCACGGATCGGGCGCGGGTTGCGCTCCAGCGGCAGTTGCCGGGGCTGGATCTCAAGCTCCATGCCGCCTCCGAGTGGGCGGGGGATGCCGAGGCCCTGGAGCGCTGCCGGGCGGACGTGGCCTCCGCCGATATCCTCGTGGTCACCATGCTCTTCCTCGAGGACCAGTACCAGCAGATCCTTGAGGACCTGAAGGCCCGCCGGGACGACTGCGACGCCCTGGTCTGCGCCATGTCCGCCGGCGATGTAACCAAACTGACGCGCATGGGCCAGTTCGACATGTCCAAGCCCAGCAGCGGCCCCATGGCCCTGCTCAAGAAGCTGCGCGGCCAGCAGAAGGAGGGGGACAGCCCCGCCAGCGCCGGCGCCCAGCAGATGAAGATGCTGCGGCGCATCCCGCAATTGCTGCGCTTCATCCCCGGCACGGCCCAGGACGTGCGCGCCTATTTCCTCACCCTCCAGTACTGGCTCGGCGGGTCCGAGGAGAACATGACCAACATGATCCGCTTCCTGGTGGATCGCTATGCCGATGGCCCCCGGCGGGTCCTGCGCGGCCGCCTGGAGGCGGCCGCGCCGGTGGAGTACCCGGAGGTGGGGGTCTACCACCCGGACATGACGCCGCGGCTCTCGGCCGATCTGCAGGAACTGCCACGACGCGGGAAGGAGGCTCAGGGGCGCGTGGGGCTTCTGTTGCTTCGCTCCTACGTCCTGGCGGGCAACGCGGGACACTATGACCCCGTGATCCGCGGCCTGGAGGAGGCCGGTCTTGAGGTGATCCCCGCCTTTGCCGCGGGCCTGGATGCCCGGCCCGCCATCGAGGCCTTCTTCATGGAGGAGGGCCGCCCCACGGTGGACGCCGTGATCTCCCTCACCGGCTTTTCCCTGGTGGGTGGACCGGCTTACAACGATGCCCGTGCCGCAGAGGAGATCCTGGCCCGGCTGGATGTGCCCTACCTCGCCGCCCATCCCGTGGAGTTCCAGACCCTGGAACAGTGGGGCAACTCCGAGCGGGGCCTTCTTCCGGTGGAGAGCACCATCATGGTGGCCATCCCGGAACTGGATGGCAGCATCGCCCCCATGGTGTACGGCGGTCGTCCGGGGCCGGAGGGGAGCGTCTGCGAGGGCTGCGACCTGGGTTGCACCTTCCAGGGCAGTGACAACATGCAGGACATGTTCACCTGCCGCGAGCGCACCCAGATGCTGGTCGCGCGGGTGCGGCGGCTGGTGGCGTTGCGCCGCAGCGAACGGGCGCAGCGCAAGGTGGCGGTGGTGCTGTTCAACTACCCCCCCAACGCCGGCAACACCGGCACGGCCGCCTATCTGGGGGTCTTCGAGTCGCTGTACAACACCCTCCGGGAGATGCAGGCCGCGGGTTATCACGTGGAGCTGCCCGAGAGCCCCGATGCCCTGCGCGAGGAGATCATCAACGGCAACCGGGAGCAGTACGGTGCCGACGCCAACGTGCACACCCTGATCCCCGCCGAGGACCACGTACGCCGCGAGAGATACCTCAAGGAGATCGAGGCCCAGTGGGGGCCGGCCCCCGGCAAGGTCCTCACCAACGGCAGTTCCCTCTTCGTCATGGGCCGGCAGTACGGCAATGTCCTGGTGGCGGTGCAGCCCTCCTTTGGCTACGAGGGCGATCCCATGCGCCTGCTCTTCGAGCGCGGCTTCGCCCCCACCCACGCCTTCTCCGCCTTCTACCGTTACCTGCGGGAGGACTTCGCCGCCCACGCCGTGCTGCACTTCGGTACCCATGGCGCCCTGGAATTCATGCCCGGCAAGCAGGTGGGCATGTCCGGGGCCTGCTGGCCGGACCGGCTCATCGGCGATCTGCCCAACCTGTATCTCTACGCCTCCAACAACCCCTCGGAAGGGGCCATCGCCAAGCGCCGTTCCGGGGCCACCCTGGTCAGCTATCTGACCCCGCCGGTGGCCCATGCCGGACTCTACCGCGGGCTGGTGGACCTCAAGAGTTCCATCGACCGCTGGCGTGGGCTGGAACCCGACCGGGAACACGAGCGCGCCGAGCTGGCGGAGCTCATCCAGTCCCAGGCGGCGGAACTGGAACTGGCCCCCGCCGAACCCCTCTGGGATGTGGCCAGCGGCGAGGCCGAGGAACAGGTGCGTCGCCTGGGCGAGTCCGTCCTGGAGCTGGAATACACCCTCATCCCCCATGGCCTGCATGTGGTGGGCACCCCCCCGGACGAGGACGAGCGCATCGACATGCTGGTGGCCATGGCCGATGCCGGCCAGGACACCCACCTGGAGCGCGGGGCGGTACAGACCCTGGTGCAGACCGGGTCCGTGGACCAGGCCCTGGAGCAGGCCGGTCTGGAGGACACGGAGACGAACCGGGCGCACCTGGAGCAGCTGGCACAGGCCAATGAGTTCATGGCCCGGGATCACGAGATCGACGGCCTCCTCCGGGCCCTGGACGGACGCTTCATCCGTCCCGCCCCCGGTGGCGATGTCATGCGCCAGCCGGACGTGCTGCCCACGGGCCGCAACCTGCACGGCTTCGATCCCTTCCGCATCCCCAGCGCCTTCGCCCTCAAGGATGGCGCCCTGCAGGCCGAACGCCTCGTGCATCGCCATCAGGAAGAGGGCAACGGCCTGCCCGAATCGGTGGCCATGGTCCTGTGGGGGAGTGACAACCTCAAGACCGAGGGCAGCCAGATCGGCCAGGCCCTGGCCCTGGTGGGGGCCCGGCCGCGGTTCGACAACTACGGCCGCCTGGCCGGGGCGCAGCTGATCCCCCTGGAGGAACTGGGGCGTCCGCGCATCGACGTGGTGCTCACCCTTTCCGGGATCTTCCGCGACCTGCTGCCCCTGCAGATCAAGCTCCTGGCGGAGGCCACCTACCTGGCGGCGGCCGCCGAGGACGAGCCCCTGGAGCAGAACTTCGTGCGCGCCCATGCCCTGGCCTACCAGAAGGCCCACGGCTGCGACCTGGAGACGGCGGCCCTGCGGGTCTATGGCAATGCCGACGGGGCCTACGGCTCCAACGTCAACAGCCTGGTGGAGAACGGCCGCTGGGACGACGAGGATGAACTGGCCAACACCTACACCCAGCGCAAGGGGTTTGCCTATGGGCGCAACGGCCGGCCCACCAAGCAGGATGCCCTGCTCAAGACCATGCTGGCGGACGTGCAGCTCACCTACCAGAACCTGGACTCCGTTGAGCTGGGGGTG
Organism: Ectothiorhodospira sp.; assembly: GCA_046546415.1. GTDB lineage: Bacteria > Pseudomonadota > Gammaproteobacteria > Ectothiorhodospirales > Ectothiorhodospiraceae > Ectothiorhodospira. The sequence continues at coordinate 513 of JBKGXY010000025.1, read as the reverse complement.
ACCACCATCGACAACTACTTCGACACCCTCGGGGGGATCAGCCGCGCCGTGCGTCAGGCCCGTGGCGGCCAGGATACCCCGGTGTACATCGGCGACCAGACCAAGGGGGATGGCACCGTGCGCACCTTGTCGGAGCAGGTGTCCCTGGAGACCCGCACCCGCATGCTCAACCCCAAGTGGTACGAGGGGGCCCTGAAGCACGGTTACGAGGGGGTGCGGCAGATCGAGGTGCACATCACCAACACCATGGGCTGGTCCGCCACCACCGGTCAGGTGCAGCCCTGGGTCTACCAGAAGCTCTCCGAGACCTTCGTGCTGGACCCCGAGATGCGCGAGCGGCTGGCCAAGCTCAACCCCACGGCCTCGGCCAAGATGGCCAACCGCCTGCTGGAGGCCTCGGACCGCAACTACTGGCAGCCGGACGAGGAGACCCTGGAGGCCCTGCGCCGGGCCGGCGAGGAGCTGGAGGACCGTCTGGAGGGCATCGAGGAGTCCCCGGCGGCCTGAGGATCA
>JBKGXY010000024.1:0-22031 GCA_046546415.1 Ectothiorhodospira sp. | reverse complement strand
TGAAGGCGCCCTTCTCGTAGCCGAAGAGTTCGCTCTCCAGGAGGTTTTCCGGGATAGCGGCGCAGTTGATGGCGATGAAGGACCCCTTGGCCCGGGGGCTCAGGCCGTGCAGGGCCCGGGCGATCACCTCCTTGCCGGTGCCGCTGTCCCCCAGCAGCAGGGTGGTGGCGTTGGTGGGCCCCACCTTCTCCACGGTGCGGCAGACCTTGAGCATCTCGGGGCTGCCGGCCACCAGGCCGGGGAGCGGCTCCGGGGTGTCGCGGCGGGCCAGGCGGCGGTTCTCCGCTTCCAGCTCAAAGAGCCGGTGGGCCCGCTGGACGATGAGGTTGAGCAGATCGGCATCCACGGGCTTCTGGTAGAAGTCGTAGGCCCCCAGGGCCACGGCCTTCACGGCATTGTCCCGGTCATTGTTGCCGGTGACGACGATGACCTTGGTCTCGGGCGCCAGGGCCAGGATCTCCTCCAGGGCCGCCAGCCCCTCGCTGGCCCCGCCCGGATCCGGCGGCAGGCCCAGGTCCAGGGTGACCACCTGCGGCTCGCCGCGGCGCAGCTGGGCGATGGCCTCCTCACGGTCCTTGGCGGTGAGCACCTCGAAATCCTCGAAGCACCACCGCAGCTGGCTGAGCAGGCCGGGATCGTCCTCCACAATGAGCAGGGCGGGTTTCTGCTGCGTGCCTCCGGTCAAGGTCTGGATGCCTCACTGGCTGATCGTTCGATTCGATGGCTCACGCGCCAGGGGGATGCTGATCCGGAACCGGGAGCCCTGGCCGGGCTCGCTCCAGACCTCCAGATCCCCCCCCAGGGCCCGGATGAACTCCCGGCTCTCGAAGGCGCCGATGCCCATGCCGGTGAGCCCCTTGGTGGTGTCGAAGGGGCGGAACAGACGGTCACGGATGAATTCCGGTCGCATCCCGGTACCGGTGTCCGTCACATCGAGATAGACGTGGCGGGTATCCTGCCATAGCGTGAGGTTGACCCGGCCGGTCTCGACGGTGGCCTCCTGGGCGTTCTGGATGAGGTGGTTGAGCACGGAACGCAACCTCTCGGGGTCGGCCAGCACGGGGCATTCCACGCCATTGTGCTCCAGTTCCGGTTCGGGTGCACGCCCCCGGGCATCGTTGACGGCTTGGAGGGCCAGATCGGCCAGATCGACAGGTTTGGCCTCACGGCCCGGGTCGCCGCTGCGCAGTTGCAGCATGAGCTTGTTCATGCGGGATACGGCGTTTTCCACGGTGCCGATGGCGTCCTTGAGGAATTCCGGGTTGTCGCCGTGCTTGCGGGCATTGCTCACCACCAGGTTGAGCTGGGCGATGATGTTTTTGAGATCGTGCACCACGTAGGCCGAGAGGCGGTTGAAGGCCTCGAACTGCCGCGCCTCGGACAGGGCCTGCAGGGCCTCCATCTGGGCCAGGTGGCTGGCGGCCTGCATGCCGGCGGTCTTGAGCAGATCCCGGTCCTCCCAGTTGATGGCCCTCAGGGCCCGGGAGGGGGCCAGGAGCACGAAACCCAGCAGGTCGCGATCCTGCCGGAGGGGCACCAGCAGCCACGCACGTTCTTCCGCCGCCAGCCACTCAGGCAGGTCCAGGCCGGGATAGCCCTCCGGGTGGGTGCGCACATCGGACAGGTCCAGCACCCATCCGGTCTCCTCCAGATAGGCCGCCAGGGAGCCGTCCCTGGGTTCGCTCCCCGCCTGCGGCTGCGCCATGTACCACTGGGCCACCGGCCGGAAATACCGCCCCCCGTCCCGCATCCACAACTGCCCCCCCGGACTCTCCACGATCTCCGCCAGGGCCCGCACCACCCGATCGGGCAGACCCTCACGGCTGCGGGCATCCGCCAGGGTGTGGATGAAACGCAGCCATTCCTCCCGGTAATCATATTGATAGTTGAAGAAATGCTTGCTGACGAAGACCTTGAACCGGGAGCGCAGATGTCCGGAGGCCCAGAAGACCAGCAACCCGAGGAGGGCGGCGAAGAGGAAGACCGCCTGCAGGACGGTACCCCATTCGCCGCCGAAGGTCCGCAGATAGTATCCGGCGGCGGCCATGAGCAGCAGGTAGCCCCCCGCAGCCAGGAGGGTGGCCGTGTGGAAGACCATGCCACGGGAGACGTAGACATCCAGGGACCACTGGGGATTGCGGGCCGCGGAGACGGCGATCAGGGGCACCACCAGGGCGCTGACGAACCCCCGGGCCGCCCACAACCCCCCGGAGACCTGACGGAACAGGAGCCCCTCGGCATACAGGTAGAAGTCGAAGCCGTAGATCCCCAGGAGGGCGAGGCAGAGATACTTGACGGCCCAGCGGGCCTCGGTGGTGCTGTTGCGGAAGATCTGCTCCACCAGCAGCAGGACCGCCAGGGCCAACAGGAGCTTGCCCGCAAGGAGGACTTCGCCGCGGAATTCACCCGGCAGCAGCCATGGCTGCAGGGACACGTAGACGGCCAGCAGGGAGACCAGGCCCAGGGCGCCAAGGCCCAGGAATCGCAGGGGAACCCCCGGATCCACCGTCCCCCCCGGCAGCCCGGAGAGTAGCCCGGCCTTCCCAGAGGCGCCGCCACGGGGCGGACCCGGCCGGGACGGCATCTCCGTGGCACCCCTCTCCCGCGCCTGACGGATCAGGCCCCAGAGGAAGCCGATCCATGCCGCATCCCGGAACAACTCGACCAGGAAGACCGCCGTGAGGCCCACGGTCTCCGGATAGGCCGCCCGCAGGCCCAGCACCGCCGACCAGAGGAAGCCGGCGAGGGCGGCCAGGACCAGCAGTGACCCCTGAAGCCGGCGCCGCCAGCCGATGGCCAGGACGGCCACCAGGAGCAGGTTCGCGACCGCCGCGATGCCATACCCTGTGACCCCCACATCCACGGCGCGGTTCTACCGGGAGCCGCGTCCCCAGAGCACCACTTCCACCGTCTGCAGGATGGTGAGCAGGTCCAGGGCCATGCTCTGATTCTTGACGTAGTAGAGGTCGTACTTGAGCTTCTCGAAGGAGTCCTCCTCGGAGGCGCCGTAGGGATAGTGGATCTGCGCCCATCCCGTCAGCCCCGGCTTGACCCAGTGGCGGTGCCGGTAATACGGGAGTTTCGCGGCCAGGGATTCCACGAATTCCGGGCGCTCGGGCCGCGGTCCGACGAAGCTCATGTCCCCGCGCAGGACGTTGAACAGCTGCGGCAGCTCATCCAGGCGAGTCTTGCGCATGAAGGCCCCGAAGCGGGTCACGCGGGGGTCTTTCTTCTGGGCCCACACGGCCCTGCCGTCCTTCTCCGCGTCCATGACCATGCTGCGGAACTTGAACAGGGTGAAGGGCCGGCCGTTCTGGCCGGTGCGCACCTGGCGGAAGATCACCGACCCGCGCCCCCGGCTCTCCAGGGCGATCCCCAGGGCAGAGACCAGCATCAGCGGCCAGGTCAGGCCCAAGAGGACCAGGGACGTGACCACATCCAGGAGGCGCTTGGCGTGATCCCGGTAGACGCTGTGACGGAAGCCCTGCCCGAAGACGAAGCTGGAAGGGCGCAGGATATCCAGCCGCAGCAGGCCCGCCTCCCGTTCGAAGAAGTCGGCCACGTCCAGGACATTGAGACCGTGCATCTTGCAATGCATGAGTTCGTCCGCCGGAAACCCCCCCCGGGCGTCGTCATAGGCCACCACCACGTCGTCGATGTGGTGCCGGCGGACGAACTCGGGCAGCGACTCGTCGAGATGCACGATGCGCCCATCCTGTATGCGGTCCCGGTCTCCACGCCCCGGCACGAACCCCACCACGGTAAAACCCACCCGGTCCGTACGGCGGCGCAGGCGCTGGAACATGCCTGCGCTGTCCCCCGCGCCCAGCACCAGGACGCGTCGCTTGAAGGCATCATGGGCCACCAGGTGATAGATCCCGAAGCGTACGGCCAGGATCCCGGGAAGGGCCAGCCCCATGGCCGCCAGCAGGGTCCCGCCAGGCATCGCCACCCCCGGAAGGACTAGGAACAGGACCGCCATCAGGACCGTCGCCAGAAGCAGGGCCCCGACGACCCGCGAGGCCACCGCGGCCACCCCGCCCCGGAATCCACGGCGGTAGAGCCCCATGCAGAGCATGGCCACCATGCCCAGGGCCACGAACAGGATGTTATGCAGGGATCCGACCGACGCGCCGGACGATGGCGCGTTGAAAAGGACAGGCCAGTGTCCGGCGGTGAGGATGGCCAGGGCGAGGACCAGGGCCTCCACGGAGAAGAGGAGGAGGAAGGGGGTGGAGAACCTTTTCCCGAAGAGATGCAGATGGAAGTGGCGGATCCTCAGTGGCCTTCGGGCCCGGGGTGGTTTTTCTCCCATCCCCTTCGCGATGGGTCCACCGTCGATGGATCTCAGCTCCGGGCCCCCGGCCATTTCAGGTGTTCCCGTCATGGTCACCCCCCGCTCTACCGCTGGATTGCCCATTCTTACACTCCCGTTTGCCCGGCCCTGCGCCTTTCGCGGGGCCTTTGAAGCCATTCCCAGGCGACCGGGCACCCCGTATGGACCGGGCCTCGGTCACGACTGGACTGTGACTTCTATCACAGTCTAGCAGTCTTTTTGAACGAGTCCAGTCCTCGTGCGGGCGTGGGAGTCAGCCTTTCGTGGCTCCCCGGACCCCGGCTTCCTGCCTCCATCTGCCCCATACCCACACGTCCCGAATCCCAAGTGTAGCGCGCATGAGACATCGTGTGATCCGGGGGATGAACGGGGGGCACACAGGGGCGGATGCATGCCGGATCATAAGTCATCGGATTCCGGAGACCTCTTCGCCATTGGCCCCTTCCGGGCCATCCGGCCTGAGCCGTTGCACCCACAGGGCGCTGGCCCCGGCCACCGCCGCCGGCATCACCACGAAGTTGGCAAGGGGAATCAGGGTGCCAGCCATCACCATCCCACCGAACCCCAGGGCAAGCCCCCGGTGCGCGGCCAGGATGCGGCGTTGCCGGTGGGGCCGCAGATCATGGTTGCCCATGGGGTAGTCGGCATACTCGATGGCCAGCATCCACGCCGTGAACACCGTCCAGGCGATGGGGGCCAGGAGGTTCACCCCGGGGATGAGGAAGAGGAGCAGGACCGGCACCGCCCACCGGATGAAATAGCCCAGCTTGCGCAGCTCGTCCAGCATCGCGCCGGGCGCCCCCTTCACCGCCCGCCACATCCCGCCGCCCCCGGGGGGGCCATGGCCACCCAGGCGGCGTTCCACCGCCTCCGCCAGCAGGTCGTTGAACGGCGCGGCGATGAGATTGGCCACCACGGAGAAGGTGAAGAAGATCAGTACAGCCGCCGCAAGGGCGAACAGCAGCCATAACACTCCGGCGAGCCAGGCCAGCCAGGAAGGCAGGGCCGGAAGGACGGCGTCCACGAGGGCCGCGAACTGATCGGCCGCCAGCCATAGCAACCCACCGAACACCAGCACGTTGATCAAGAGCGGCAGGATCGCATAGCGACGCAGACCGGGCTCGGCGATGAGTCGAAGTCCGCGAAGGAGGTAGCCGGCGCCGGCGAGGGGTTGCGTGACCATGATCCAGGTCCAGTAATGATCCGGCTGGAGAGCCGTCGTGACGATCGGACCGTAATCCATACGTCCCGGGGGAAGCAAGGCAGGGGCGGCGAGGTGAATCACTGTTCCCGGGAAGTGAATCGGGTGGAGCCGGTGCGCCGCCCGGGAAAGGTGGTGCCGGAGATAGGGATCGAACCTACGACCTTGGCATTACAAGTGCCCTGCTCTGCCAGCTGAGCTACTCCGGCGTCGTGGGTCACGTAATGGTAGACGAGCCCCCGCCCCGCCGCAATCGTGACCCGCACGGCGAGCGATCCCATGATGGGGCGTCACGTCCCGGGACAGGGATGATCCTCACGGCGAATCCCTTCCACGGGGAGCGGGAGGACGCCGGGGACAAGGCCCCCGGGTGCGCGCAATTCCAGCCGATATTCCACCCGATCCTGGAAGCGCACCTCCAGGATCGGATCCAGGCCCAGGGCCCGCACCCGGGCCAGATGCCGGGCGGCGCGGCCCTTACTGGAGAACAGGCCCAGGGAGAGATCCCCCTGGCGTGGGCCGTCGGGGATGATGAAGTGATCCGTCAGCCCGGCCGCCTGGAGCCGGCGGACCAGGGGGGCGGGCCCTCCATCGCCCGTGGGCAGGACCACCCAGTAGGAGAGCGGCACCCGCAGGGTGACCTGCTCCACGCGACCCGTGACCCCAGCGGCCCGGAAGGCCCGCAACCGTTGTTCCGCCTCCGTCTCCCGGGCGAAGGGCCCCAGGCGGTGGCAGGTGGCCCCGTCTCCCGACTCGACGGCTTCAGGATCCGGCGTCGGCTCCGCCCACTGCAACAGGGGCACCCCGGGTCGCGCCACGGAGACCTCGGGGATCTCCCGTTCAGGGGGCACGGGAAACAGGAGGGCATAGCCCAGCCAGGCCAGGTTCAGCAGCACCAGGAGGACGAAGAGCCCCCGCATCACCCCCCCTCCGAGGCCCGGACCAACCCGTGCAGCACCAGGTCCGGCACCTGCAGGGCGTCACAGGTCAGGTATGGGAGGAGACGCGGGGCATCCCCACCGGTGAGCAGGATCGCCGCCGCCGGGGGCGGGTCGCCCAGACGCGAAACCAGGGCATCGATGGCGGCGGCGAGGCCCAGCAGCGTCCCCGAGGCCACGGCGTCCCCGGTGCATACGGCGGGCACGCAGGACTCGCAGCCCGCCACGTCCCCGCCGACCCCGGGGGTCATCCCCAGGCCACGGCGCATCAGGCCCAGGCCCGGCAGGATCAGCCCGCCGCTGTGACGCCCGCCCGGCAGCAGCCGGTCCAGGGTCACGGCCGTGCCGCAATCCACAACGACCGCCGACTCATACCCCAGGCCCCGGGCCCCGGCCAGGGCGGCATAGCGGTCCAGCCCCAGGCGGCCGGGATCGCGGTAGGCGGAGACGATGCCATGCAGCGCCGGATCCGCCTCCAGGAAGCGGGGGGCGGGCCAACCCCTGCGCCGCGCCCAGGCGGTGCAGGCCGCCCGGAAGGCGGGGCCCACCACTTCGACGACCCAGGCAGGATCCACGGGCCGCGTCGCCCATCGCTCCGCCACCGCATCCAGCAGTGCATCCCAGGGGGCGCGGGCCACTCCGGGGTGTTCCAGGGCCCCCTGGCCATGGAGGGAATGCCCATCCCACAGGGCCCATTTCAGGCGGCTGTTGCCCACGTCCATCAACAGTCTCACGGTGACCCCCGCAGGGTGATCTCCCCCGCATCGATCCATTCCGTACCCCGGGTCGTCTCCAGACGGAGCCGTCCATGGCGATCCACCCCGCGGGCGATGCCCGTACACTCGGTGGTCCCGTTGAGCACCACCCATCGGTCCCGTGCGGCGTCCCGCCGGTTCCACTCGTCCTGGAACGCAGGGAAGCCCGGCGCCGGATAGGCCTGCAGCATCTCCACAAGGGCGCGGATCAGCGCCGCGGCCAGGTGGCTGCGGGAAGGCCAAGGATCCAGCCCCGCCCCCGCCAGATCGGCATGGGGCTGGCCCACCTCCAGGTGGGGGGGCAGGCGCAGGTTGATCCCCACACCGAGGATGAGGGCATCGGGCCCGTCCCGGTTTGCCCGGGCCTCCACCAGGATGCCCCCCAGCTTGCGCCCGTCCAGCTGGAGGTCATTGGGCCATTTCATCTGCACCCCCTGCGCCCCCAACCCCTCCAGGGTCCGGGCCAGTGCGGCACCCGCGGCCAGGGTGACGGTGGCATCGGGCCGGGGCCAGTGGCGGATATCCCAGAGGAGCGAGAGGGCCAGCCCGGCACAGGGCGGCATGAGCCACCGTCGTCCCCGGCGACCCCGGCCCGCGGACTGGAAGTCGGCGCAACAGACCACGGGCCCCCTCACCCCCTGGCGCCGCGCCCGGTCCAGCCAGGCGCTGGTGGAATCCACCTGTTCCAGGGCATGCACCCGCGGGATCACGGGCAGATCGCCCAGGGCGGCCCGGATGGCCTGGGCGTCCACCGGATCGGGCGGGGGCGCGGGGGCCAGGATATGTCCTGCCTCGCGCCGCCAGTCCAATCCCGCCTCCCGCAGTCCCTGCAGACCGGCCTCCACCTCCGTCACCGGGATCCGCAGCCGCGCCGCCAGTTCCTGAGGCGTGCAGGGCCCGGCCCCGGCCAGCAGGCGGAGCAGACCATCGGGGAATCGGGGCGGGGGATCGGTTGTGGTCATGCGTTGCAGGTTCCTTCGCGGTATCCCTATGATCCGTCCAAGGGGGACCGAAACTCAATGCACACCGCGCTGCCCATCCACATCGCCGTCCCGGTGCTGCTGGCACTGCTCCTGATGCAGGATCCGACAGGGGCGGATGAGGTGTTCATGCACCGGGACGCCAGCGGGGGCACCTGGTTCACCGACCAGCGGGAGATGGGCGATGGCTTCACCTTCATCGAACGCAAGTTCTACGGCCGTCCCCCGGCCCGCAGCGCCTGCCGGGGGCTGACCCCGGCCATGCTGGACCGGCGGGCGACGGAGCAGATGGGCTGGGTGAGGCACTACGCCCATCTCAACGGGCTGGATCACCAACTGATCCGGGCCATGATCACGGTGGAATCCTGCTTCGACCGCTTCGCCGTCTCGCGGGTGGGGGCTCAGGGTTTGATGCAACTGATGCCGGCCACCGCCGAACAGCTGGGGGTGGACGACCCCTTCGACCCGCGCCAGAACATCCGCGGCGGCACCGCCTATCTCGCCGGGATGCTCGAGCGTTTCGGCAACGATACGCGACTGGCCCTGGCGGCCTACAACGCCGGCCCGGGGGCGGTGGAGCGACATGGCGGGATCCCGCCCTACCGGGAGACGCGGCACTACGTGACCCGGGTGCTGGAGATCCACCGGGGTCTGGGAAGCGGCGAATGACGGCGCATCACTCCCGCCAGATCAGGGTGGCCATGCGCCCCGTGCGCCCGTCCCGCCGGTAGGAGAAGAAACGCTCCGCCTCCCCGTGGGTGCAGGCGGTGAGGCCGTGCACCTCGGCCACGCCGCAGGCCTGCAGACGGGCACGGGCCAGGGCGTGCAGATCGGCGAACCAGCGGTCCCCCCGGGAGGATACAAAGGCGACGGCCGTTTCGGGGTCCTGTTCCACGAAGGCCCGGCGGACCTCGGGGCCCACCTCGAAGACCGCGGGTCCGATGGCGGGCCCAAGCCAGGCCAGTAGATCCTCCGGCGGACGGCTGAAGGCCGCCACGGCGGCCTCCAGGACCCCGGACGCCAGGCCGCGCCAGCCGGCGTGGGCCACGGCCACCTCCCCCGCCGCCCGGTCGCAGAGGCACACCGGGAGGCAGTCCGCCGTGAGCACGGCGCAGACGACCCCGGGCCCGCGGGCGATGGAGGCATCCGCCTGCGTGGCATCCGGGATCACCCCGGACGCCTCCGCCACGGCCGTACCATGCACCTGCTCCAGCCAGGCCGGGGCCGCGGGCAGGTCCAGGGCCCGGACCAGGCGACGCCGGTTCTCCCGCACCGCCTCAGGGTCGTCCCCGGTATGCAGCGCCAGGTTCAGGGCATCGTAAGGGGGTCGGCTCACCCCGCCATCCCGGGTGGTGACCACGGCACGCACGCCGGCGGGGGCGGGCCAGCGGGGCTCGATGATCAGGGGCTCGGGCAAGGCACGGTCCTCGTGAGCGGGTTCAGCAGGGGGATTCCTCCAGGCCCTCCATGCCCGGGGGGCCGGCGATGGCCACCTGGTTGCGCCCCTCGCCCTTGGCCCGGTAGAGAGCCGCATCGGCACGGCGCAGGGTGGCGTCGGAGTCCCCATCCCGGGGATCCAGGGCGGCCAGACCGATGCTCACCGTGGCGGAGATGATCCCCCCGCGATGGCTCACGGGGGTGGTCTTGATGGTGTGCCGCAGCCGCTCCGCCACCCCCCGGGCATCCTCCGTTCGGGTGGCGGGCAGCAGGGCGGCGAACTCCTCCCCGCCCATGCGGGCCCCCAGGTCCATGGCTCGCAGCGCGGTACGCAGAAGCCCGGCGACATGCCGGATCACGGCATCCCCGGTGGAGTGGCCATAGGTATCGTTGATGGTCTTGAAATGGTCCAGATCCATCATCAGGACCACCGCCGGTTGATCCGGGCGGCGCTTGACCCGGGCCAGTTCATCGGCCATGCGCCCCAGGAATTGGCGGCGGTTGGCCAGGCCGGTGAGGAAATCGGTGCTGGCCATGCGGCGCAGCTCCTCCTCCAGATGCTTGCGCTCGCTGATATCCGCCAGGGTCCCCACCACCCGCAGCGGACGGCCTTCGGCATCGCGGCGGACCACCCGCCCCCGGCTCAGGACCCAGATCCAGGCCCCCGAGCGTTGCCGCACCCGGTATTCGCTGGTGTAGCGCTCCGTCTCCCCCTGCACGTGACGCTGCATGGCGGCGGAGACCCGGGGCAGGTCCTCGGGGTGAAGCAGATGGAACCATTGATCCAGGGTCTGCTCGAAGGGGACCGCCTCCGGGTATCCCAGGATCTCCCTGAAGCGGGGACAGTAGATGACCCGCCCGGTCTGCAGGTCCCAGTCCCAGATCCCATCGCCGGCGCCGTGCAGGGCAAAACGCCAGGGCTGTGGACCGAGTGCCGGGTCCTCCCGGGGGATATCCTCCACCCCATCCCCCGGGCATCCGCCGAGGGTGCACAGGAAACGCCCCTCCCCCAGCCGGGCCAGGTGGATCACCCGGGGCAGCGCCGGTTCGCCGTCCAGATCAGGCCCCAACTCCCGGGCCACGGGATGACCATCGGCGGGACATTCGGCCAGCCATCGCCCCAGGGCCTCCCCCCGGGCATCGGGGATCAGTGCGGGGAGGGCCGGCCATCCCCTGCGCGCGTCATCCAGGCCCAATCGCGTCCGTGCCGGGGGATTGGCCCCCCGGATCGTGCCATCGGGGGTCAGCACCAGGGCCGGCACTGGCAGAGCCCGGATCACCCCATCCAGGGGATCCGGGTCCGGGTCCGTGTATTGCGACAAACCTCCTTCTCCTTGTGCCCATCCCGCCCCGAAGGACCCCGGGCACGCCCGATCCAGGCCGGATATCTTAGCCCGCTCCCGGGATGGATACCAGTGTGGGATACCCGGAGCACCCCGCCCAAGGGCAGATCTTCTAGACTCGGTGAACCGAACCTGGGCCGCACCCGGCGGCCGATCCCGGAACCAGCAACAGGAGAGACGGCCATGAGCGACTGGCAACCCGTATGCGAAGCCGCCGAACTGGCGGAGGACGAAGGCCGGGAGGTCTGGATCAACGGCCGCCCCCTGGCCCTGTTCCTGCACAACGGGAAGATCCATGCCCTGGAGGATCGCTGCCCCCATCTGGAGGGACAGCTCTCCCAGGGGCGGGTGGAGGGGAGCGACGCGGTCTGCCCCCTGCACGGCTGGAACTTCGACCTGGAGACGGGGATCTCCCCCTACAACCCCGGCGACCGCATCGACACCTACCCGGCCCGCCTGAAGGACGGACGGGTGGAGGTGGATGCCGCCGCCGTCCCGCCCCTGCCCGCCGCCACCTTCGAGGGCTACCAGGGCCGCTGGCGGCGCTGGTCCCAGGACACCCGGGGGAAGGCCGAGGTGCGGCGGCTGGCCCAGGGCAAGGGACCCGCCGTGGCCCCCATGGGGGCACCGGACCAGTCCCCCGGCCCGGTGCCCGGATTCGACCACTTCCACCTGGCGGCGGCACAGCTGGCGCGCATGCCCCGACTTGAGGCGGAAACCGCCGACACCCGGGTGACCCTGGGGGCGGGCGCCGGGGCCCCGCTCCATCTGAGCCTGCCCGTGACCATCTCCCACATGTCCTTCGGCGCCCTCTCCCGGGAGACGAAGATCGCCTTGGCGGAGGGTGCCGCACGGGCCGGGACCCTGATCGGCTCCGGCGAGGGCGGCATGCTGCCCGAGGAACGGGCGGCAGCCGGGCTCTACGTCCTGGAGATGGCCAGCGGCTACTTCGGCTGGAACGACGAGGCCATGGCCCGGGCCGATGCCTTCGAGATCAAGCTGGGCCAGTCGGCCAAGCCCGGCCTCGGCGGTGCGCTGCCGGCTGCCAAGGTGACGGAGGAGATCGCCCGGGTGCGGGGCATTCCCCCCGGTGAGGCCGCCCATGCCCCCGCCCGTTTCCCGGACCTGGGCGACGCCCGTGCCCTGGGCGAGCGCATCGAGGCCCTGCGGCGGGACCACCCCGAAAAGCCCGTGGGGCTGAAGATCGCCGCCAACCGCCTGGAGGCGGACCTGGGCACCGCCCTGGCCCTGGAGCCGGACTTCATCACCGTGGACGGCTTCGGCGGCGGCACCGGCAGCGCCCCGGTGCATGTGCGCAACCACTTCGGCATGCCCCTGGTGATGGCCCTGCCCATCGCCCGCCGCCGCGTGGATGCACACAACGCCATCACCGGGCGGCCCGTATCCCTGGTGGCCACCGGCGGCATCCGTACACCGGACGACATCCTCAAGGCCCTGGCCCTGGGGGCCGATGCCTGCGCCCTGGCCACGGCCGCCCTCTTCGCCCTGGGCTGCGAATACTACCGGGCCTGCCACACCGGGCAGTGCCCCACCGGCGTGGCCACCCAGTCCCCGTCCCTGCGGGCACGGGTGGACCCGGCCGAGGCGGCCAAGCGGGTGGGATGTTTCCTCGATGGCACCCGCGCCATCCTGGAGGATTACCTGCGGGTCACGGGCCACGCCGGGATCGGGGCGATCTCCCGGGATGACCTGATCCCCCTCACCCCGGCGGCCCGTGCCCTGCTGGAGGCGGGCTGAAGGCACCGGGGAGGACCCCGATGGATGAAATGGATGAAATGTTGGCACCCTCTGAAGCCGAGTGGTCCCCGCAGATACCCCCGAGGTTTCCCCCAGCGGCTTCCCACGCTAGGAACGCGCAGGCTGGAGGTGAACTCCGTACTTGGAGATTTCGGCATCGGCGGTCACGATGGTCAGCCCTTCGGCTTGTGCCTGGGCGATGAGCATGCGGTCGAACGGGTTCTTGTGGTGCTGTGGCAATGTGCCGGCCTGCGTGCCGTGGAAGAAGGTCATCGGCAAGTGGTTGAATCCCTCCTCCTCGACGATGCTGTCGAGGTCCTGGTCCTCGATGCGGAGCTTGCCCATGGCCCGTTTGATCGCGATCTCCCAGCCGGTGGCGGCGCTGACGAAGACCTGGTTGCGGGGATCGGCGATGGCCGCCCGGGCACGCTCGCCGAGAGACGGGTCCCCGCTGAGCCACCAGAGGAACGTATGAGTGTCGAGCAGCAGACGCCTCACGCCCCCCCCTCAAAGGCCTCGATGACCTCCGTGGGGGTCTCGTCGAAGTCCGCCGACATGTGGATCTTGCCCGCGAGACGACCTGGCTTTCGTTGCCCCTGGGGCGCGACGTAGGGACGAAGCTCAAGATAGGGCTTGCCGTTCTTGGCAATGATGACCCTCTCTCCCGCCCATGCTTGCTCGGCCAACTGGGAGAGCTTCGTCTTGGCCTCGTACATATTGATCTGGACTGACATTGCAACCCGACCTCCCGCATAGTCTAGTTGGTCTAGTCTATTTTTTCAGAGGAAGGTTCACAATCACGACTCAGCATGTGCCTGGCAATGGTGTTGGGCCGGATTTCTGGCTGGCTAAAGCAGCGCCCCCCTGAACCGGGTTTCCGACCACAACGGGCTTCTGGACGTCCTTCCAAAAGACTTTCCACACATGAACTGAACGCCTTGGAAACGGCAGGGCCTGCCCACCAGACAGGGTGGCAAGAAAGCGAGCGGCACGGAAGAACGGCCTCGATCCTCAGCCGGGTGGACGGGGAGTCCGGCATCCGGGAGGCAGGATAGCACGGGAGCTACAGCCTGCTGTGCGGCAGGGTTCTGCGGGCTGGTGTCCCAGTAGTATCCCAAGAAACGAAAAAGCCCGTTCAATGGCGGGCTAAATCGTTGATTATATGGTGGCCGGGGACGGAATCGAACCGCCGACACGGGGATTTTCAATCCCCTGCTCTACCGACTGAGCTACCCGGCCTTTTGTGAGGTGCTGCCGTGGCTTCCCCTGCAGCGAAGCCACGTATTAAAGCGCCCCCGGTGCCATTCGTCAAGCCCGGGGCAGGGCGATCGGGGATTCAGCCCCCCTGGGCCGGGTCCACATAACCTTCGGGCCGGGTGGCGCCCTCGCCGAAGAAGAACTTCTCCATCTCCCCCTCCAGGAATTGCCGGGCCTTGGGATCGACGGGGGTCAGGCGGTATTCGTTGATGAGCATGGTCTGGTGCTGCATCCACTTCTGCCAGGCCTGCTTCGAGACATTTTCGAAGATCCGCTTGCCCAGCTCCCCCGGATAGGGGGGGACGTCCAGGCCCTCGGCCTCTTCACCCAGCACAACGCATTTCACCATGCGAGTCATCGTCTTCTCCGTCGTCTTGCATGAGGTGTTGCAGCAACCGGCTCACCGGGGCCGCCAGGCCCAGGCCGGTACCGGCGTGCCCGTTATACCAGACCCGGTCCGGAGCTTCCATCACACCCGGCGCGGGGGCTTTCACCCGCACCTGCACCGGGGTGATCTCCAGGCGGAAGTGGGTGAAGGTGTGCACGAACGCAGGCAGCACCCGTACCTCCTGGGGATCCGCGCCCAGGTGCCGGCGGCACCAGGCCTGAGCCGCCTCCCAGGCCCCGTCGCCCCCCACCTCGGGAAGGCCCCACAGCCCGCCCCAGAGCCCCGCAGGCGGGCGCCGCTCCAGCAGGATGCCCTCCGGCCCCGTGACCAGGAGCATGGCGGTGCGCCGCAGGGGCTGCTCCCGCCTGGGCCGGGGGGTGGGCAGATGCCCCTGCAGGCCCTGCTCCCGGGCGATGCAGTCCGCCGCCAGGGGGCAGTCCCCGCAGGCGGGGTTTCGGCGGATGCAGACCGTGGCCCCCAGGTCCATGATGGCCTGGGTATAGTCCGCCACCCGCTCCACCGGGGTCAGGGCCTCGGCCAGGGTCCAGAGGCGGGCCTGCACGGCGGCGGTCCCGGTCCAGCCCTCCACGCCCCGGTGGCGGGCCAGCACGCGCCGCACGTTGCCATCCAGGATGGCCTCCCGCTGCCCGAACGCCAGGGCCAGGATGGCGGCCGCCGTGGACCGGCCGATCCCTGGCAGGGCGCTCAGGGCCTCCCGTTCCCGGGGGAAGATCCCGCCGTGCTCGTTCACGATACAGCGGGCGGCCTTGTGCAGGTTGCGGGCGCGGGCGTAATAGCCGAGCCCGGACCAGTGGTGCAGCACCTCATCCAGCGGGGCATCCGCCAGGTCCCCCACCTCGGGGAAGCGCGCCATGAATCGCCGGTAGTAGGGAAGGACCGTGGCCACCCGCGTCTGTTGCAGCATGATCTCCGACACCCACACCCGGTAAGGGGTGGCGGGCCGTTGCCAGGGGAGGTCATGGCGTCCGTGCCCATCGAACCAGGCCAGCAGCCGCGGGGCGAATGCCCTGGGCTCACCGGAAGCGGTCAAGCAGATCCTCCTGAAGACGCCCGGCCTCCTCCTTCAGCCGTTCCTCCTGTTCATCCAGGGCGGCATCGGCCTCCTCGCGCGCCCGCTGTTCCACCTCTTCCCGGGCCTGATCCGCCTCCCGCTCCACCCGCTCCTCGATTGCCGATTCCAGATCGAGGCTGATGCGGGGGTCATCGAAGGTCCCACGCACGGTGATGGGCAGGTCCAGGTTGCGCAGATCATCCAGGGTGCGCCCCCCCTGCCCTTCCAGGGTGGCCACCAGACTGGTGTCCACGCGGTAGTCCAGACGCCGGGGTGGCAGGTCCACCTCGCCCCGGCCGCGCACCCGAAGCAGGGGCGAGGCGGCCTGCAGGTCCTCGTTCTTCACCAGGCCGTCCTCGACGGTGAAACTGCCGGTGAGCTCGGTGAAATCGGTCTGCCGGGGGGCATCGCCCTCTTCCAGCTCCCTTCCCCGGAGCCGGGCCTCGGCGCGGCGGATCACCTGGGCGATATTGATGCCCTTGACGGCCCCATCCCGGAACCGGAGATCGCCATTCCCATCCAGGGCGGAGACCAGGGCCCGCACGGAGTCCCCCCGGGTGGAGAGGGACAGGTTCACGTCGCCGGTGCCGGTCAACTTGCCATCGCCTGTGAGATCGTCCAGCAGCGGGCCGATGCGCACCGAAGACAGGGCCGCTTCGGCGCTGTAGGCGGGGCTCTCCCGGCGCACATCCAGCCCCAGCCCGCCGTCCAGCCGGCCTTCATACAGGGCCGCCTCCATGGATTCCACATCGATGCGGCCGTCCCGGGCCTTGATCCCCAGGGCCACCTCCTGCATGCGCAGACCCGATACCTTGAATTCGCCCACGCGGAAGGTGCCGTCCAGGTTCAGGGTGCGCAAAGACTCCACAGGCAACTGGATAGGGGTCTCCGGCCAGCCATCGGGGGCATCGCCCCCCTTCCCGGAGGATTCGCCCTTCCCGGAGGATTCCCCCTCCCCCTCGGCGGTGGGCGGGAGATAGCGATCCAGATCGAGGCGGTCCAGCTCGATACCGAAGGACACCGCGGGGTGTGCGAAATCCTGCACGGAGACCTGTCCGGAGAGGGTACTCTGGTCCAGGGTCATCAGGAGCTGGTTCACGTCCAGCTGTTCACCCTCCATATCGAAAGCCAGGTCCAGTGCGGCATGGGTGAGCACATCGGGATCGGCGGTTTCAGGGACCTCCATCTCCAGGGTCTCCAGTACCTCACGGGGATTGAAGCGGCCGCTGCGCAGTTCCCCATGAACCCGGGGTGTCTCATCCAGACCGGCGATCTCCACCACCCCGGTCCAATGGGTCTCCAGGGCATTCAGGCTGAGGCGCTCCGCCTTGGCCAGTCCGGCGGCGAGATCGGCCACCAGGTCGGCCTCCAGGCTGCCTTCCACCGGCGTCGGGAGGGATGACCCTTCAGCATCCATCCGGGTGACCATCTGACGCAGGGCGTACCGCTGATTGACGGGGTCCAGCATCAGGAGGCCCTGGGTCTCCACCCGGGCATCGAGGTCCGGCATCCGAAGGCGCAGGGAAAGCTCCAGCGGCGCCTCCTCACCCAGGCGCAGATGCCCCAGGGTGAGATCGAAGGGATCGATGGTGATCTCGGTATCAGACCCGGCGTCACGCCACTGCGCCCGGGCATCCCGCACCACCACACCGGCGATATCCACGCCCCGGAGGACGGGGGGGACAGTCTCCCCTTCACCGGCTTCGGCATCCGTGGCCGGGGTCTCTTCCGGAGGCACTTCGTCAGCGGACGGGGTCTCCGTAAGGTCCTCCCAGTTGCCACGCCCCTGGGCATCGCGGGCCAGGTTCAGGTCCAGCCCCTCCAGGCGGACCTCCTGCACCTCCAGCTCACGCCGCAGCAGGGGCAGCAGGGCCACGGAGACGTCCACCTGCCGGATGCGGGCGAAGTGATCCCCGGGGAAACCCTCGGCGTTGGACAGGGTGGTCTCCCCCAGCTCCAGGCCAAGGCGGGGGAACAGAGAGAGTCCGATATCCCCCTGGATCTCCAGGGTACGTCCGGTGCGCTTTTCCACGGCGGCGCTGATCTCTTCCTTGTAATCGTTGGGGTCCACGGTGATCAGGACCACCCCCGCCAGGATCACCAGGACCACCAGCAGGACCGTCAACACCACCAGACTGCGCTTGAACCACTTCATCGATGCCTCCGAAAGAAACCCCGCACCCGGGTGGCGCGGTTGCATCCAATCATCCGAAAGCGTTCAGTCTAACCCTCACCCGGCCTGCATGCACGGCCCTTCCGCCGGGAGAGCTTTCCATCCGGGGTTCAGGTGAGGCTTTCAACCCCCGGATTCCGGCCCGTCGTCTCCATCCTCCGGGCCATGCCCCGCTCCCCCGTCCCGCGTCCATTCCCCTGAACGCCCACCGGACTTGCGCACCAGGGCGATGCCCTCCATCACCATGCCGCGGTCCACCGCCTTGCACATGTCGTAGACGCACAGCAGGGCCGCCTGCACTGCCGTCAGGGCCTCCATCTCCACGCCGGTGGCCCCCACGGTCCCGGCGGTGACCCGGCAGTGGACCCGGGGCGGGTCGTCCCGGGGTTCCAGGGCCACGTCCACGTGGCTCAGGGCCACGGGGTGGCATAACGGAATCAGGTCCGCCGTGCGCTTGCTGGCCATGAGCCCCGCCACCCGGGCCACCCCGAGGACATCCCCCTTGCCGTGGCCGCCCTCACGGATCCGGGCCAGGGTGTCCGGGGCCATGCGGATCCATCCCTCGGCGGTGGCGGAGCGCCGGGTGGGTGGCTTTCCCCCCACGTCCACCATGCGGGCCTCGCCTGCGGCATTGAAGTGAGTGAACGGATTCATGGCGCCTTCCCGAAGGGTCTGGACAGTGACCGGCCCATGCTAGCGCAGGACCGCCCCGGGTGCAGGCGATGGATCCGTCATCACCGCCGGGCACCTCGCAATGGTGCCCGGGGTGCGGGGCTTGACGCTGCCGGAACGCCGGCGGAGACTGGATCGCCCAGGCGGGGCCGTCATCCCGGATGGCCCCCAGGACGGGAGCAGCGGATCATGGCCATCACCGTGCGTTACTTCGCCCGCCTGCGGGAGGAACTGGGTCGGGAACAGGACACCCTGGATGCGAAGGGCCTTTCCTGCGTCGCCGATATCTGGGCCCGGGCCCATCCCGGCCGGGAGCGGCCACCGGGGGTGCTCATGGCCGTGAACCAGGCCTATGCCAATCCGGAGGACCCGGTACGGGACGGGGACGAAGTAGCCTTCTTCCCGCCGGTGACCGGGGGCTGAGATGACGGTCTCGATCCATCCCGAACCCTTCGACCCCCTGGCGCTGCTGGCGGCACATCAGCGGCAACTCCCCCCGGGGCGCCACGGGGCCCAGGCCCTCTTCATCGGAACCCTGAGCGACTTCAACGAAGGGGATCCGGTGCAGGCCATGACCCTGGAACATTACCCGGGCATGACCGAGCGGGAACTGGAACGCATCGAACAGGAGGTACGGGACCGATGGCCGGTACTGGAGGTACTGGTGGCCCATCGGGTGGGACACATCGATCCCGGGGAGCCCATCGTCCTCACGGCGGCCTGGTCCGCCCACCGCGCGGCCGCCTTCGACGCCTGCCGCTTCCTCATGGAGACCCTCAAGTCCCGGGCCCCGTTCTGGAAACGGGAGCGACTGACGGACGGCCGGCAGCGCTGGGTGCAGGGCAACACCTGAGCCGGGCCCGGGAAATGCCGGGTCAGGCCCCGGCCACCCCCGTCAGGTGCTGGCGGGGGTCATAGGGCATCTCCTTGCGCATGCGCTCATAGAAGCGTTTCGCCTTGTCGCTGTCGGCCGGGGGCGTGACCATCTGCAGGTGGACGTACTGATCCCCCGGCGGATTGCCGGGCATGCCCCGGCCCTTCAGGCGCAGGCGCCGCCCGGAACCGGACCCGGCGGGGATCTTCATCTCCACCGCCCCTTCCAGGGTGGGCACGCTCACCGTGGCCCCCAGGGCCGCCTCCCAGGGGGTCACCGGCAGATCCAGGTGGATGTCCCGGCCCTCCAGACGGAAATGGGGATGCGGCCTGACCTGCACCTCCAGGTAGAGATCCCCCTCCGGACCGCCCCCCATGCCGGGCGCGCCCTGGCCCGAGAGACGGATGCGCTGGCCCGGGGTGACCCCGGCGGGCACCTTCACCTGCAGGGTCCGATCCCCCACGCGCACCGACACCGAACCGCCCCGGTAGGCCCGCTCCAGATCCAGACCGATGCGGGCCACACGGTCCTCGCCCCGGGCGCTGAAGCCGCGGTGGGTGCGATGCCCCCGGGTGCGGCGGGCACCGCCCCCGAAGAGGCTCTCGAAGAACTCGGAGAAATCGCTCTCGGAGAACCCCTCCTGGAAACCGGCGGAGCTGCGGAAACCGCCGCCCGGCGCGCCCCCACCGGCGCCGAACCAGGCATCCCAGTCCGGCGGTGGCCGGAAGTCCTGGCCGGAGCGCCAGCCATTGCCCAACTGGTCGTAGGCCTTGCGCTTCTCCCCATCCCCCAGGACCTCGTAGGCCTCGTTCACCTCCTTGAAGCGCGCCTCGGCATCCGGCTCCTTGCTCACGTCCGGATGATACTTGCGCGCCAAGCGGCGGTAGGCCTTCTTGATCTCGTCCTGGGAGGCGGAGCGCTCCACCCCCAGCACCTTGTAATAATCCTTGTATTCCATAGGCGGTCACGATACCCCAAACAAGCGCGCCGCGTGGACACGCGGCGCAAAATCGGCACGGCCGGTGACATCACGTCCGGGACGGGCACCGGACGGTTGCTGATCCCTCATCCCTCCACGGTGATGCGGCGGGGCTGCACCTTCTCCTGCTTGGGAATACGCACCTCCAGCACGCCGTTGACGCTGCGGGCGCTGATCCGTTCGGCATCCGCCGTATCCGGCAGGGAGAAGCGCCGGTAGAAGCTGCCGCGCACGCGCTCCACCCGCTTGTAGTTCTCCCGTTCCTCGGTGCTCTCTTCCTTGCGGTCACCGCGGATGGTCAGCACCCCGTTCTCCATGTGCACCTCGATGGCCTTGGGATCCACGCCGGGTACATCGGCGTGCAGGACGTAGGCATCCTTCTCCTCGCGGATATCCACCGCCGGCACCCAGTCACTCACGGCCGCCGGTTCCTCGCCGTCGCCGGGGGCCGTGGGATTGAGGCGGTCCAACTCGCGGGAGAGCTGGTTCAACAGGCTCCAGGGTTCGTAACGGGTCATGAACATGGCAAGCACCTCCATTCTCTGATCAGTTGGCTACCACATCGCTGTTCACAGGGGGATATTGGGATGACCGGGCGGATTTCAAGGCCGGGCATCCCACCGGGGGGCCGGACACCGGGCCCTTCCCGTACAATAGTCCGCCCACGGGAACCCAGGAGTCAGCATGTTGAAGAGCATGACCGGTTTCGCAAGATGCGAGGCCTCCGGCGAGTACGGCACCCTCGTCTGGGAACTGCGCAGCGTCAACCACCGCTACCTGGAGATCGCCCCCCGGCTCCCGGAGGAACTCAGGGCCCTGGAGACCCAGGTACGCCAGAAAGTCCAGAACCACCTGGGCCGGGGCAAGGTGGAATGCCAGCTCCGTTTCCGCCGGGCCGGGGGGCAGACCGGGGGCATCCAGCTGGACGAGGCCCTGGCCCGGGAGGTGATCCAGACCGTCACCCGCGTGGAACACTGGATGATGAACGCCGCCCGCATGACCGCCATGGACATCCTGCGCTGGCCCGGCGTGGCCGCCGAGGCCAGCCCCGACCTGGAGCCGGTACGCGCCGCCGCCCTGGAGCTGCTGGACCAGGCCCTGGAGACCCTCTCGGGGAACCGCGCGCAGGAAGGGGCCCACATCCGCGAGATGCTGCAGACCCGCTGCGAGGCCGTCACCCAGCAGGTGGCCCGCGTGCGCACCCTCCGCCCCCTGGTGATGGAGGCCCTGCGCACCCGGCTGCAGACCCGCATCCAGGAACTGGGCACAGACCTGGACCCCGGCCGCCTGGAGCAGGAACTGGCCCTGCAGGCCCAGAAGCTGGACGTGGCCGAGGAACTGGACCGCCTGGACGCCCACGTGGCCGAGGTGCGCGCCATCCTCGACCGCGACGAACCCGTGGGCCGGCGTCTGGATTTCCTCATGCAGGAGATGAACCGGGAGGCCAACACCCTGAGCAGCAAGTCCAACGACATGGACACCACCCAGGCGGCGGTGGAACTGAAGGTGCTCATCGAGCAGATGCGCGAGCAGGTTCAGAACGTGGAGTGATCTCCATGCGCATCCATCAGCGGCGCCAACGCATTCCACTCCAGCGCACGCGAACGCCAGTGCGCCTCCATCTCTTGGACAAAGTCGGGGTGGACCAGCTTGGCGCGGCGCTCACACCACTGGGGGCCATCCTGGCGGAGCACGATGCCTTCCAGCTTGCCACCCCGGTAGGCACTATGGCCGGTGCGTACCAGGGTTTCCAACTCCCGGGCAGTGAAGTGCCCGATCTGCAGAAGCGGCACGGTGGCCAAGCCCAGCCGCTCCGCCAACTCGTTGCGTCGTTTCCGATTCCAAAAGCGCTTGGCTGTGCGGTCGTA
>JBKGXY010000023.1:0-22101 GCA_046546415.1 Ectothiorhodospira sp. | reverse complement strand
TCTTCTCGATCTCTTCGGGGGTCTTGAGGCTTACGGGCATCGTCAGGTGGGATCCGTCGGTGGGGCGGCGGCGGCGGGGGGGCGCTCGGGCCCGGCGCGGCGCGCTATGCGTTTGTTGTGAAAGACCGTTTATGGTATAAAGCGCCCGCGTTCCATGCAAACCGAAGGTTCTGGAACGCCCACGCTCGATCCAAAGAATCCACACATGCGCCGGCACGTACAGCGGGGTGCCCCTTGGGGGTTGCTGTGCGGGGCGCATGGAGGCCCAACCCTAGATCAGGAGAAACCTCATGGCCAACGTGACCATGCGTCAGATGCTCGAGGCCGGTGTCCATTTCGGCCACCAGACCCGTTACTGGAACCCGAAGATGGAGCCCTTCATCTTCGGACACCGCAACAAGATCCACATCATCAACCTCGAGAAGACGGTCCCCTGCTTCAACGATGCGATGAACTACCTGGGCAAGATGGCCGCCAACGGCGGTTCCATCCTCTTCGTGGGCACCAAGCGCTCCGCCCGGGATCAGGTGGCCGAGCATGCCAGGAAGTGCAAGATGCCCTACGTGAACCACCGCTGGCTGGGCGGCATGCTCACCAACTTCAAGACGGTGCGCCAGTCCATCCGCCGCCTCAAGGAACTGGAGACCATGCACGAGGATGGCACCATGAACCGCCTGGCCAAGAAGGAGGCGATGATGCGGGTGCGCGAGATGGAGAAACTCGAGCGCAGCCTCGGCGGGATCAAGGACATGCCGGGCCTGCCGGACGCGATGTTCGTGATCGACGTGGGTCACGAGCGCATCGCCATCAGTGAGGCCCGCAAGCTGGGCATCCCGGTGGTGGCCGTGGTGGACAGCAATAACTCCCCGGACGGCGTGGACTACGTCATCCCCGGTAATGATGACGCCATGCGCGCCATCCAGTTGTACCTGACGGCCGCCGCCGACGCCATCAATGACGGCCGCAATGTGGCCCGGGCCGGTTCGGCCGAGGAATACGTGGAGGAGGAAGTGGAGCAGGGCGCGCCCCCCGCACCGAACAGGGAGGCCACCGCCGCCCCTTCCGCACCACAGTCCTAAGCGCGGTTTTGTCCGAATCCGCCCCCCGCGTCCTGATCCCGGGCGCGGGGGGAACGAACAGTCAGGAGTGAACTCAAATGCAGATTTCCGCATCCATGGTCAAAGAACTGCGTGAGATTACCGGCGCAGGCATGATGGAGTGCAAGAAGGCCCTCACGGCCGCGGGCGGGGACATGGACGCCGCTGTCGAACAGATGCGCAAGTCCGGTGCCGCCAAGGCGGTGAAGAAGGCGGATCGCGTGGCCGCCGAGGGGCGCATCGTCGTGGCCGAGGCCGGGGATGGTCACCGCGCCGCCATCGTCGAGGTCAATTGCGAGACCGACTTCGTGGCCAAGGATGAACACTTCCAGGCCTTCAGCCGGCAGGTGGCCGATCAGGTGCTGGCCCATGAACCGGCAGACGTGGACGCCCTCATGGCCCTGTCCGGTGACCAGGGGAGCCTGGAGGAGACCCGCGCCGCACTGGTGGCGAAGATCGGCGAGAATGTCCAGGTGCGCCGCTTCGAGCTGGTGGGCGCCCCGGACAGCGTCCTGGGTCACTACCTGCACGGCGCCCGTATCGGCGTGGTGGTGGAACTGGAGGGTGGGGACGCCACCCTGGCTCGGGATCTGGCCATGCACGTCGCCGCCAGTAACCCCGTCTGCGTGGATGAATCCCAGGTCCCCCAGGAGCTGCTGGAGAAGGAGAAGGCCATCTTCCGTTCCCAGGCCGAGGAAAGCGGAAAACCCGCCGAGATCATCGAGAAGATGATCACCGGGCGCATCAAGAAGTATCTGGGGGAGGTGACCCTGGTGGGGCAGCCCTTCGTGAAGGATCCGGACCAGGCGGTGGGCAAGCTCCTCGGGGATGCCGGGGCCCGTGTGCGCCGGTTCATCCGCTACGAGGTGGGCGAGGGCATCGAGAAGAAGACGGAAAACTTCGCCGAAGAGGTGATGGCCCAGGCCAAGGGCTCCTGAGGTCCGGGGCCTCCCCGGGGCCGTCGCCCCAGCGCAAGACACCCCGGGGCCCCTCGGGCCCCGGCCCCGATCATCAGCCATCCAGGGTTCCCCATGACAGACGACAACCGGCCCGCCTTTAAGCGCATCCTGCTGAAGCTGAGCGGTGAGGCCCTGATGGGGGATCAGGAGTACGGGATCTGCCCGCATGTCCTGGGTCGGGTGGCCCGTGAGGTGGCGGAACTGAGCCGGATAGGGGTCGAGGTGGCCATCGTCATCGGCGGTGGCAACATCTTCCGCGGGGCCGGAATGGCCCAGGCCGGGATGGACCGGGTGACTGCCGATCACATGGGCATGCTGGCCACGGTGATGAACGGCCTGGCCATGCAGGATGCCCTGGAGCGGGTGGGCAAGTTCTGCCGGGTCATGTCGGCCCTCAAGATCAATCAGGTGTGCGAGGACTATATCCGCCGCCGGGCCGTGCGCCATCTTGAGAAGGGCCGCATCGTGGTATTCGCCGCGGGTACGGGGAATCCCTTCTTCACCACCGACACCGCGGCCAGTCTGCGGGCCATCGAGATGAACACGGACGTCATGATCAAGGCCACCAAGGTGGACGGGGTCTACGACGCCGATCCCGTGTCTCATCCCCAGGCACGGCGCTATGAGCGACTGACCTACGACGAAGTGCTGAATCACCGCCTCGGCGTCATGGATGCCACCGCCATCGTCATGTGCCGGGACAACGACATGCCCCTCCGGGTCATCAACATATTCAAGGAAGGGGAACTCATGCGCCTGGTCATGGGGGAGCGCGTGGGGACCCTGGTCGAGAGAGGTTAGAGCCACATGCTTGACACCATCAAGAAAGACGCCGCCGAGCGCATGGCCAAGAGCATCGAGGCCCTGCATCACGAGTTGGCCAAGATCCGCACCGGCCGTGCCCAGACCAGCCTGCTGGATCATGTCCACGTGGAGTACTACGGCAGTGAGGTGCCCATCAACCAGGTGGCCAATGTCAATGTGGAGGATGCCCGCACCCTCACCGTGACCCCCTGGGAACGGGACATGGTGGGCAAGGTGGAGAAGGCCATCATGAATTCCGATCTGGGGCTCAACCCCGCCACCGTGGGGACCGTCATCCGCGTGCCCATGCCCGCCCTTACCGAGGAGCGCCGCAAGGAACTGGTGAAGGTGGTGCGCCACGAGGCCGAGAATACCCGCGTGGCCATCCGCAATATCCGGCGGGATGCCAATAGCGAACTCAAGTCGATGCTCAAGGACAAAACCCTTTCGGAGGACGATGAGCACAAGGGACAGGATGCGATCCAGAAGCTCACGGACCAGTACGTGGCGGAGGTGGACAAGATCCTGGCCCAGAAGGAAAAGGAACTGATGGCCGTCTGAGTGACGCGTTGCGGATGGTGTGGTGAGCGAGGTATCCAGCCAGTTCCCCGGGGTGCCCCGGCACGTGGCCGTCATCATGGACGGCAACGGCCGCTGGGCGCGTGCCCGCATGCGGCCCCGTACCGAGGGGCATCGTCAGGGGGTCAAGGCCGCACGCACGGTCGTGCGTGGCTGCGCCGCCCGCGGCGTGCAGGTGCTGACCCTGTTCGCCTTCAGCAGTGAGAACTGGCGCCGTCCGCGCCATGAGGTGGGGACCCTCATGGACCTGTTCCTGGGGTCCATCGGGCGGGAGGTGCCCGAGCTGGAGGAGAAGGGGATCCGGTTGCGCTTCATCGGTGACCGCGGCACCTTCACCCAGCGTCTGCAGGAGCGCATGGCCGAGGCCGAGGCGCGCACCGCCCGGAACGACCATATGGATCTGGTGGTGGCGGTGAGCTATGGCGGGCACTGGGATATCGCCCAGGCCGCCCGCCGGGTGGCGGATCGGGTGCGGGCCGGTGAACTGGATCTGGAGACGGTGACCCCCGAGTTGCTGGAGGGATACCTGTCCACGGCGGGGTTGCCCGATCCCGACCTCTTCATCCGCACAGGTGGGGAGAAGCGGATCAGCAACTTCCTGCTTTGGCAGCTGGCCTACACGGAGCTGTATTTCTCCGAGGTCCTCTGGCCTGATTTCGACGAACCCGAACTGGAGAGGGCCTTTGAATTCTTCGCGGGAAGAAAGCGCCGTTTTGGAGACATCGGGGAGCGGATCGCAGGCAACGGGAATGCTTAGGCAGCGGGTGATCACCGCCATCCTCCTGGCCGTGGGTCTGGTGGCGGGGGTGATCTGGCTGCCCGGGATCGCCTTTGCCGCCGCCATGCTGGGTGTGATCCTTCTGGGCGCCTGGGAATGGGGCCGCCTGTGTGGTCTCCAGGCCCGGCCCCAGCTCGGCCTCTACGTCCTGGCCCTGGGGGCAGTGGCCCTGGGTAGTGGGCAACTGGTGTTCGGCCTGGGGCTGGTCTGGCCCGTGGCCGTGGCGGTTCTCTGGTGGCCGCTGGTGGTGGCGGGGCTCGCCATCTACCATCCCGGTCATCCCCTCCTGCAGGGGGGGCGACGTGCCCCGCTGTTGGGCCTGGCCGGCGTCCTCACCCTGATCCCCGCCTGGCTCGCCCTGGTCTGGCTCCACCAGGCCCACCCCCTCCTGGTGCTCTATCTCATCCTGCTCACCGCCAGCGCCGATACCGCCGCCTATTTCACCGGGCGCCGCTTCGGGCGCACCCGCCTGGCCCCCGAGATCAGTCCCGGAAAGACCCGGGAGGGACTTCTGGGGGCGCTCCTGGGTACCCTGCCCGTGGCCCTCCTGGGGATATGGGCCCTGGAGGTCACGCCCCCCCTGGGGCTGTACTTCGCCGCCCTGTGCATGATCACGGTGCTGGTCTCCGTGGCCGGGGACCTCTTCGAGAGTGTGTTGAAGCGGGAGGCGGGGGCCAAGGACAGCGGGACCCTGCTGCCCGGCCACGGCGGCATCCTGGACCGGATCGACAGCCTCACCGCCGCCGCCCCCATCTTCCTGGCCGGTCTGATCTGGGGCGGAATTGTGGCAAGATAGCCCGGCCCATGGTTATGCCCCGCAGGTACGCCCGGGGACGGCGCGCAAGGTAATCCCAAGACAGAGGGCCGGAAGACGCGGCCGCGGAGTGATCGCTTGAGTACCGGGAGAGGAAGTACATGACCGCAACACCCAAGGGCATAACCGTCCTGGGCGCCACGGGGACCATCGGGGTCAATACCCTGGATGTGGTGGCCCGGTACCCTGACCGCTACCGGGTGGTGGCCCTGACGGCCAACGGGAATGTGGAGCGGCTGGTGGCCCAGTGCCGGGTCCATGGGCCGGAGTTCGCCGTGGTGGCGGATCCGGACCGTGAGGGCGAACTGGCCGCCGGGCTGCGTGCGGCCGGTCTCCCGACCCGGGCCATGGCCGGGCCCGATGCCCTGGAGGAGGTGGCGCGACTGCCCCAGACCGACTATGTCATGGCCGCCATCGTCGGGGGGGCCGGCCTGCTGCCCTCCCTGGCGGCGGCCCGGGCCGGCAAGCGGGTGCTGCTGGCCAACAAGGAGGCCCTGGTGATGTCGGGCCGCCTGTTCATGGATGAGATCCGCAGGAGCGGAGCCGAACTGCTTCCCATCGACAGCGAACACAATGCCATCTTCCAGTGCATGCCCTCCGACTTCGACACGGGCCTGGAACGGGTGGGGGTGGAACGCATCCTGCTCACGGCCTCCGGTGGCCCCTTCCGCGACTTCGCCGTCGAGGATCTGGATGCGGTGACCCCGGATCAGGCCTGTGCCCATCCCAACTGGGTGATGGGGCGCAAGATCTCCGTGGATTCGGCCTCGATGATGAACAAGGGGCTGGAACTGATCGAGGCCTGCTGGCTCTTTGATACCACCCCCGATCGGGTGGAGGTGGTGCTGCACCCCCAGAGCGTGATCCATTCCATGGTCTCCTACACCGATGGGTCCGTCCTGGCCCAGCTGGGCAACCCGGACATGCGCACCCCCATCGCTCATGCCCTGGCCTGGCCCGAGCGCATCGTCTCCGGGGTGGACCCCCTGGACATCGTCCAGGTGGGGCACCTGGACTTCCAGGCCCCGGACAAGGATCGCTTCCCCTGCCTGCGCCTGGCCTATGAGTCCTTCCGCGCCGGGGGCACCGCCACGGCCATCCTCAACGCCGCCAACGAGATCGCCGTGGAGGCCTTCCTCGGGGCCCGCATCCGCTTCACCGACATCCCCCGGGTGATCGAGACGGCCCTGGAGCGGGTCTCCCACGGGGATGCACGGGATCTTTCGCAGATCCTGGAGGCGGACCGGGCCGCCCGGGAGGCGGCGGGTGCGGCCGTGGACCGCATCGGCGGCACGGGGCGATGATGAACCTTCTGGTCAGCGTCGCCGCCTTCGTGGTGGCCATCGGCATCCTGGTCACGGTCCATGAGTTCGGCCATTACTGGGTGGCCCGCCGTTGCGGGGTGAAGGTCCTGCGCTTCTCCGTGGGCTTCGGCCGTCCCCTGTGGCGGCGCGTGGCCGGCCGGGACGGGATCGAATACGTCGTTGGGTCGGTTCCCCTGGGGGGATACGTGAAGATGCTGGACGAGCGCGAGGCCCCGGTGCCGGAAGCGGAACGCCACCGGTCCTTCAACCGTCAGACCGTGGGGCGGCGTATCGCCATCGTGGCGGCGGGCCCCGTGGCCAATTTCCTCTTCGCCATCGCCGCCTTTGCCCTCATGTACACCCTGGGGGTGAGCGGGGTGAAGCCGGTGGTGGGGGCCGTGGAGCCCGGCACGGTGGCGGCCGAGTCCGGCTTTGCGTCCCGCGATGAACTGCGGGCCGTGGGGGATACCCGGGTCCATACCTGGGAGCAGGCCGCCGTGGCCCTCCTGGACGAGGGGATGGGCGGTGGCCCCCTTGCGGTGCGGGTGCGCACGGCCGATGGAGGGGAGGCGGTGCGCACCCTGGCCCTGGATGGCCGCCGCCATCTCCTCTCCGGCGAGGGATCCATCCTGGACACGCTGGGCATCCGTCCCTGGAGTCCCTGGTCGGATCCGGTGCTGGGGGAGCTGATGGCGGACGGTGCGGCGGACCGCGCGGGTCTGCGCACCGGGGACCGCATCCTGGAGGCGGATGGCCGTCCCATCCGTGACTGGAACGACTGGGTTTCCCATGTCCGGGAACGTCCGGATCAGGCCCTGCGGCTGCGCATCCTGCGCGGCGACACCGAGCACAGCGTGACCCTGCATACCGATGCCGTGAAGGAGAATGGGGAGACCGTGGGCCGCATCGGGGCCTATCCCCGGGTGGACGAGGCCGCGGCGGCAGAGATGCAGGTGGTGATCCGCCATGATCCCTTCACGGCGGTCTGGCTGGGGATGGAGCGCACCTGGGAGATGTCCGCCCTGACCCTTCGGGTCATGGGGCGTCTCATCACGGGGGAGGCGGCCCTGAGTAACATCGCCGGCCCCGTGAGCATCGCCGAATACGCCGGCACCAGCGCCCTGATCGGGGTGACGGCCTTCCTCGGTTTCCTCGGGCTGGTGAGCCTGAGCCTGGGCATCATCAATCTCATGCCCATTCCGGTGCTGGATGGCGGACACCTTCTGTACTACGCCGTGGAACTGGTGAAGGGCAGTCCGGTCTCCGAAACCGTGGAGGCCGTTGGACAGCGCATCGGCCTGGCCCTGATCGGGTTGCTCATGACGCTGGCCTTTTATAACGATTTCATGCGAATCCTGGGTTGAAACCGAATGCTCCTTGAGGTGCGAAGACTGATCGCCGGCACGGGCCTGGCCCTGACCATGATGGCCCCTGTATGCCTGCACGCCGATGTCGAAGGGACCTTCGTCATCGAAGACATCCGACTGGATGGGCTCGAGCGCATTACCCCGGGCACGGTCTATAGCTACCTCCCGGTGGAGGCCGGCGATTCCTTCGATCCCGATCGCAGTGCCGGTGTGATCCGGGCACTGTACGAGACCGGGTTCTTTTCCGATGTGCGCCTCAGCCGCCGGGACGATACCCTGGTGGTGAGCCTGGAGGAGCGTCCGGCCATCAACGCGATCCGCATCAGTGGTAACCGGGACATCAAGACCGAGCAGCTGGAGGAAGCCCTGCAGCAGGTGGGCCTGGACCGGGGCCGGGTCTTCAACCGGGGTGTACTGGAGCGCATGGAGAATGAGCTGCTGCAGCAGTACTTCGCCCGGGGGAAGTACAACGTCCAGGTGGACGTGGAGGTGGAATCCCTGGAGCGCAACCGGGTGGACGTGGTGATCGACATCGCCGAGGGTCAGGTGGCCCGCATCCGGGATATCCGGGTGGTGGGTAATGAGACCTACTCGGAGGGGGAGATCCTGGATCGGTTCGATTCCGGCCATGCCCCCTGGTACAACCCCTTCAGCCGTCGGGACCAGTATTCCAAGCAGCGTCTTTCCGGGGACCTGGAACGGCTGCGCTCCCTGTACCTGGACTCGGGCTTTCTCAACTTCAACCTCGATTCCACCCAGGTCACCCTCACGCCCGACCGCAAGGACCTCTACGTCACCATCAACGTGGACGAGGGGGCCCAGTACCAGGTCAGCGAGGTGAACCTGGCCGGGGATCTCATCGTGGACGAGGCGGAGCTGAGGGACCTGCTGCAGGTGGAGGCTGGGGATACCTTCTCCCGCAGGCGGATCACCGAGTCCGCCGAGGCCCTGACTCGTCGCCTGGGGGATGAGGGCTACGCCTTCGCCAACGTCAATCCCATCCCCGAGGTGGACGAAGAGAACGAGGAAGTGGCCCTCAGCTTCTTCGTGGATCCGGGCCAACGGGTCTATGTGCGTCGCATCCACTTCAGCGGCAACGAGCGCACACGGGATGAGGTCCTGCGCCGGGAGATGCGCCAGATGGAGGCGGGTTGGTACGACGCATCCAAGGTGGAGCGGTCCAGGGTTCGGCTGCAGCGCCTTTCCTATATCCAGGATGTGAACGTGGAGACCCGGCGCGTATCGGGATCGGACAACCAGGTGGACCTGGACATCACCGTGGATGAGCGCCTCTCGGGCAACTTCATGATCGGTGCGGGGTATTCCCAGAGCGATGGCGTATTGATGAACCTGAGTCTCTCGGAGGACAACTTCCTGGGCTCGGGCAATCGCGTCTCCCTCGCCCTGAACAACAGCCAGGTGAATACCGTCTACAGCCTGTCCTACATGAACCCGTACTATACCCTGGACGGGATCAGTCGCGGCTTCAATCTCTATTACCGGGAGACGGACGCCTTCGAGGCGGATATCTCCCGGTATTCCTCGGACCGTTACGGGGCGGATGTCACCTACGGCATCCCCCTGACGGAGTACGACACCTTCCGCATCAGCCCCGGGATCGAGGGGGTGAAGGTGAATACCTCCGACTACACGCCGGACGAGATCTTCGACTACCTGGGGCGAGAGGGCAACGACTACCAGCTCTATACACTCAGCACCAGCCTGACCCACGACACACGCAACCGCACCGTCTTCGCGGAGAAGGGCAATCACCAGCGGGCCCGCATGGAACTGGCCATGCCGGGTAGCGACCTGGAATACTACAAGCTCAGCTACCGCAACCAGCTCTACATGCCGCTGCGTGACCGGCTGGTCCTGAAGGCCTCCGGGGAGGTGGCCTACGGCGATGCCTATGGCGATACCTCGGATCTGCCGTTCTTCGAGAAATACTTCGCCGGTGGTTATCGCTCCGTGCGGGGATTCGAGGACCACTCCCTGGGTGCCTCCGGTACACGGGACAGCGAGGGGGATCCCTTTGGCGGGAATTTCCGTGTTCTCGGCGGAGCGGAACTCATCTTTCCTCCCCCTTTCATGGACCAGGCGGACAACATGCGCATGAGCCTCTTTATGGACGCGGGGCAGGTCTATCCCCGATACGAGGATTTCGAGGCCAGCGAGATCCGTTTCTCCACCGGGGTGGGCTGGACCTGGCTCTCGCCGGTGGGCGCGTTGACATTCAGTTTGGCCGAGGCGTTAAATGACAAGCCCGGTGACGAGACCCAGACCTTCCAGTTCAACATCGGTGCCTCCTTCTAGGGGAGGGGGCAAGCATCGGGTCCGGCCGGGGTTCGAGACATCGCCACCCTATGGCGTGAAATTGGAGAGAGGCATTGAAGAGGCATATTCATCTGCTGGCCGCCGCGCTGTGGCTGTTCCTTCTGCTCATGGCCCCCGTCGCGGCCCCGGCCGCCGAATCGGTGGCCTTTGTCAACATCAACCGGGTGATGGAGCAGTCCCCGCAGACGCAGGACCTGTTCAAGCGCCTTGAACAGGAATTTGCCCCTCGTGAGGCGGAACTGGTGGCTGAGCGGGATGCCCTGAGGGAGATGCAGCAGCGTCTGGAACGGGACGCCGATATTATGGGCGGGGACGAGCGCTCGGAATTGCAGCGCGAGTTTCGTAACCGCTCCCGGGAGTTCCAGCACGATCAGGAGATGTTCCAGGAGGATCTCAATTCCCGGCGCAACGAGGACCTGGCACAGTTGCAGCGCATGGTGCAGTCGGTGATCCTGGATATCGCCGAACGGGATGGACTCGATCTGGTGGTGACCGAACGCACCGTGGTCTACGCCAGTGATCGGGTGGATATCACGTCTAGGGTGCTGGAGGAACTGCGGCAGCAGCATAGCGCATCGGACGAGTAAGGCTGGCATGCCCGTCACGTTGAAGACGCTGGCCGGGCACCTGGGTGGGACGCTCCACGGCGGTGATCCCAATGCCGAGGTGGAGGGTGTCGCCCCCCTGAGCGGGGCGGGAAGGGGGCAGGTGGCCTTTGTCACCCGGGGGCGTTTCCGGGAGGCCCTGAGTGAAACCCGGGCCGGGTTGGTGATCCTGGTGGCGGATGACCTCCCGGCCTGTCCCGTGCCTGCCCTGGTCTGCGATGATCCCCACCTGGGCTTCGCCCGGGCCGCGCACCTCCTGCATCCACCGCCGGCCCTCCCTGCAGGGGTGCATCCCACGGCCCACGTGGACCCGAACGCCAACCTGAATCCCTCCGCCGCGGTGGGGCCCCACTGCGTGGTGGGGGCGGACTGTGACATCGGTGAGGGGGTTGTGCTCGGTCCCGGCTGCATCCTGGAGCCGGGGAGCCGTGTGGGGTCCGGATCCCGCCTGGAGGCCCGCGTCACCCTGGGCCGCGGGGTCATCATCGGCCGGCGCGCTCTGATCCAGCCCGGGGCCGTCATCGGCGCCGACGGGTTCGGGTTCGCCCGGGAGGGCAGGACCTGGGTGCGTGTGCCCCAGGTGGGCGGGGTGCGCCTGGGGGATGATGTGGAGGTGGGGGCCAACACCACCATCGATCGCGGTGCCCTGGAGGACACCGTCCTTGAGGATGGGGTCAAGCTGGACAACCTGGTGCAGGTGGCCCACAACGTGCGCATCGGCGCCCATACCGCCGTGGCGGGGTGTGTCGGCATCGCGGGCAGTGCCCGTATCGGGCAGGGCTGCTCCATCGGGGGAGGTGCCGGCATCCTCGGCCACCTGGAGATCGTCGATGGGGTCACCGTCACCGCCATGTCCCTGGTGACCCGGTCGATCCGCGAACCCGGGATCTACGCCTCGGGGGTACCCCAGGCCCCCGCCGGGGAATGGAATCGCAGCCTTGCCTACCTGCGTCGCCTGGGGGATCTGTTCCGCCGGGTCCGCCGGATTGAACGGACCCTGGTGGAGCGGGGCGGCGAATAGGACTGAGGCGCGCGGACGGCCCGCGCCCTGCCTTGCATTCTGGTGCATCCCCTGTCCGGCATGGGGTCACGAATACCCCGGAGCATCGGCCGTCCCCGCAATCAAACGACCCAGAAAAGAACAGGAACAACCCGTGGACCAGATGACCATTCATGATGTGCTGCGCTGTCTGCCGCACCGATTCCCCTTCCTGATGGTGGATCGGGTCACCGAGTACAAGCCCGGTGAATACCTGGACGGCATCAAGAACGTCTCCTTCAACGAACCCTATTTCCAGGGGCATTTCCCCGTCCGGCCCGTGATGCCGGGGGTGCTGATCCTGGAGGCCCTGGCCCAGGCCACGGGTATCCTGGCCTTCAAGACCCAGGAACACCGGGGCGAGGGGGGAGACCGGCAGCAGCTCTATCTCTTCGTGGGCATCGATGAGGCCCGGTTCCGCCGGCAGGTGGAGCCCGGGGACCAGTTGCACCTGCACGTGGAGCATGTGCGCACCATGCGGGGGATCTGGCGCTTCAACGGCGAGGCACGAGTGGATGGCGAGGTGGTGGCCTCAGCCACCCTCATGTGTGCCGGAAAGGACGTGGAATCATGATCGATCCCCGGGCCGTCATCGACCCCGGTGCCCGCATCGCGGAGGATGTGCACATCGGGCCCTTCACGATCCTCGGGCCGGGCGTGGAGATCGGACGAGGCACATGGATCGGCCCCCACGTGGTCATCCGGGAGGGCACGAGGGTGGGGGAGGACTGCCATGTCTTTCAGTTCGCCTCCCTGGGAGAGGCCCCCCAGGATCTGAGCTACCAGGGGGAGCCCACCCGCCTGGAGATCGGAGACCGCAATACCATCCGTGAGTTTGTGACCCTGAGCCGCGGCACCCCCCGGGGGGGCGGTTGCACTCGGGTGGGTTCGGATAACCTCATCATGGCCTACGTCCACATCGCCCATGACTGCCGGGTGGGGAGTCATGGGGTCTTTTCCAACGCCGCCTCCCTGGCGGGTCACTGCCGGGTGGGGGATCGGGTGGTCCTGGGGGGGTTCACCCTGGTGCACCAGTTCTGCCGCATTGGCGATCAGGCCTTCACCAGTATGGGGTCGGCCCTGAACCGGGATCTTCCGCCCTTCTGCCTCGCCTCCGGAAATTACGCCCGGGCCATCGGTATCAACAAGGTGGGGCTCCGGCGTCATGGGGCCTCCCCGGCACTCGTCGCGGCCCTCCAGCGGGCCTTCAAGCACTTGGTGCGCGGCCGTGACCGGGCCCGGGGCATGGCCGCCGTGGCCCCGCTGGCCCAGGCTCACCCGGAGGTGGCCGCCTTCGTGGAGTTCATCCGGGACAGCCAGGAGAACCACCGGGGCATCGTGCGCACGGGGGCCCGCCGGAGCGAGGGCTGAGCCAGTCTCATCGCATCGCCGCGTTCAGCGGTGGTCTCCTTGCGTATCCGCGTTCCCGTCGCCGGGGGACTCCCCCAGGCGCACGTCCAGGACACGGATGCGCCGGATGGCCTCCATGTCCCGCGCGGCGAAGAGCCGCTCCACCAGCCCCTTCAGGTCCCTGAGCCGGATCCGGGACAGGTCCACGTCCAGTTCCAGGCGCAGCTCCACCTTCATGATACCCCTCCGGATATCCTGGCCTCTTCAGGGTCCTCCCTGAGTGGGTCCAGCAGATCCTGGACCTTCATGGGATCGGCCAGTCCATGGATCTTCAGGCTGCTCTCGTCATGGCAGATCAGCCCCACCTTGCCATATCCGAACAGGCGGCCCAGCCAGCCTCGGGAGACCCCTGCCGCCTTGATCTCGTTCAAGGGGATGAGGTGGCGGCGGCGCCAGAGGGTACCGGTGACCGTGATGAGCCGGCGGTCGGTCACCGTCACCTCCGTGTTGACGAAGGTGGCCAGGGCCCGGGCCATCAGATGGGGCAGGAGGAGCAGGTAGATCATGGCCGCAACGGAGAGCCCCCCCAGCCCGAAGGGCCCCAGGGCCAGCACCAGGGCCAGGGTGGTGAGCAGGATGGAGGGCAGGAAGACCCCCCAGTGGGTCTCGGCATGGAAGCGGATCACCTCGCCGGGCTCCAGCAGTTCGTCCGTGGGATCATCCCGGCTCAGGGAGAAGGCCAGCAGGGTGAGGACCAGGGCGGGTGGCACCAGCAGCGTCCCCGCCGTGAGCAGCGTGGTGCCCACGGTGGTCCCGAAGAAATTCATCCCCCCCAGCAGGTTCGCCCCCGCGGCCAGCAGGAACGCGGAGGAGGCGAAATACAGTCGCCGGCGCCAGCGGGCGGAACCCGGCAGGGTCTTGCAGCGGCGCTTGGGCCACCACCGTACCAGCAGGGTCATCAGGGTGGTCGGGAACAGGAGGATGAAAAGCACCAGGGAGAGCAGGGCGCTCTGACCGGGCAGGGCCAGGGCCCCCACCAGGGTCAGGAGCGTGCCTGCCACCAGGGTCAGGGGGAACCAGCGGTGCGATTTGCGCAGTTGGGTTTGGGTCATGGCAGCGGCCGTTCTTCTCCTTGGGCGGTGGATCCAGGGGCCTCGGGGCCGGGCTGCAACAGCCGCCCGTGATCCAGGAGTTCCAGGGCCATGCGGGCCACGTTCTCCGACCCGCCCTGGTCCCCCAGGCGTTCGCGCACCTGCGCGAGTCCCCGACAGACCTCCTCATGATAGCCGGGATCGGTGAGCAGTCGCTCCACCTCTGCCCCGATCGTCTCGGGCCGGGCCTGGGACTGGACGAACTCCTGTACCACGCGCTCCCCGGCGACGATGTTGGCCAGGCCGATGTCCCGGATCAGGAGCATGCGCTTGAGCACGGCGTAGGTCAGCGGTGAGACCCGGTAGAGGATGGCCATGGGGGTACCCATCAGGGCGGCCTCCAGGGTGGCCGTTCCCGAGGCGATGATCAGGGCCCGGCTGATGGCCATGACATCATGGGTGTGCCCGGTCACCTGCCGGATCCCCAGCTCCGGGTCCAGATGGGGGGCCACGTCCCGCTCCACGTTCACCCCAGGGGCCAGGGGCATGACGAAGTCCAGGCCGGGATGGCGCCGTCGCAGCCAGCGGCAGGTCTGCATCATCACCGGCAGGTGGTGCCGCAATTCCCCGGAGCGGCTGCCGGGCAGAAGACCCACCACGGGCCGATCCGGCGCCAGCCCCAGGGACCGGCGGATCCCCTCCGGCGGGGCGCTGGCCCGCACCGTGTCCACCAGGGGGTTGCCCACGTAGCGCACTGGGATCCCGTGGCGTTCGTAGAAGGCGGCCTCGAAGGGGAAGAGCACCGCCATGGCGTCGATCACCTCCCCGATGCGCCACACGCGCCGGGCGCGCCACGCCCAGACCTGGGGGCTGACGTAGAACAGCACGGGGATCCCCCGGCCCTTGGCCGCCCGGGCCAGGCGCAGGTTGAACTCCACGTAGTCCACCAGCACCAGCAGGTCCGGCGGGTCCTCCCGCAGCCGGGCCTTCAGGGTTTCCAGGGCCCGACGGATGTCGCGGTAATGGGCCAGGACCTCCCAGAGGCCCACCACGGCCAGGTCCCGGGCATCCACGATCCGTTCCATGCCCGCCGCCGCCAGGGCCTCGCAGCCCATGCCGGAGTAGCGGTGACCGGGGCGAAGGTGTTCCAGGGCGCGGATCATCTCCGCCGCATGCTGGTCCCCGGAGGTCTCTCCGGCCACCACCATGATGTGCCGGGCCCGGTTGCTCACCTCAGGTCACCTCCCGCACCAGGGCCGCGATCCGCTCCGCCGCTTCATCGGGCAGTTCGGGGTGAATGGGCAGGGACAGGCAGCGGGCGGCCACCTCGTCGGTCACCGGCAGTTCCGTCCCGGCGCAGGTGTCGGCGAAGGCCTTCTGCCGGTGCAGCGGGATGGGATAGTAGATGGCCGAGGCCACCTCCGCCGCCTTCAAGGTCTCCATGATGTGGTCCCGGCGGTCACTCAGCAGGGTGTACTGGTGGTAGACGTGCACCCCGATGCCGTCCTCGAAGGGCGGGGTGGCGCCGCTGCCGGCAAGGCCCGCCTGGTAGCGCTGCGCCACCCGCCGTCGGCCGGCGTTGAATGCGTCCACATGGGGCAGCTTCACCCGCAGGATGGCCGCCTGCAATTCGTCCA
The DNA here is from genome assembly GCA_046546415.1 of Ectothiorhodospira sp. Lineage (GTDB taxonomy): Bacteria > Pseudomonadota > Gammaproteobacteria > Ectothiorhodospirales > Ectothiorhodospiraceae > Ectothiorhodospira. The sequence continues at coordinate 6,340 of JBKGXY010000023.1, read as the reverse complement.
GGCGGCTGTTGTAACCGATACGGTCGTGGTGGTAACGCACATCACTGCCATGGTTGCGCAGATTGCGCAGCCGGGCGGCATGTTCCGCGTCCCGCGCCGTCACCAGACCGCCATCGCCGAAGGCCCCCAGGTTCTTGCTGGGGAAGAAGCTGAAGCAGCCGAAATCGCCCAGGGATCCCGTCTGCCGGCCGTCCACCGTGGCCCCGAAGGACTGGGCGCAGTCCTCGATCATCAGCAGGTCGTGTTTACGGCACAGGGCCGACAGGCGCGGCATGTCCGCCGGCTGTCCGAAGAGGTGCACCGGCAGCAGGGCACGGGTACGGGGCGTGATGGCGGCTGCCACCCCCTCGGGATCGATGTTGAAGGTCTTCGGGTCGATGTCCACGAAGACCGGTGTGGCCCCCACGTAACGGATGGCCTCGGCGGTGGCGATGAAGGTGAAGGAGGTGGTGATCACCTCGTCCCCCGGACCGATCCCCGCCGCCCGCAGGGCCAGGTGCAGGGCATCGGTGCCCGAGGCGCAGGTGACTGCGTGTTCCACCCCCAGATACGCCGCCAGCTCCGCCTCCAGGGCCTGGACATTGGGGCCCAGGATGAATCGGGTGTCGGCCAGCACCTCCCGCACGGCGGCGTCGATCTCCGCCTTGAGGTGGGCGTACTGGGCCTTGAGGTCAACCATGGGGATCATGGGGAAATCCTTGTTCTGTTCATCGGGAGGATGGGGGTTCAGGTGCGGGCGGACAAGGGTTCAGCGTGGCATCTCTCCGAGGATCAGCGCGTCGCTATGCACCAGTTCACTGATGCGAATGGCCGTCTCCAGGGCGCGCTGGCCGTCCTCTCCGGTGACGATCACCGGGGCCTCGCCGACCACGGCGTCCAGGAAGGCATGGATCTCCGTCTTCAGGGCGTCGCCTTCCTCGAAGAGGGTGTTCTCGCTGGTGATCTCCGGGATCCCCGGGAAGGCCTCCCGATCCCCCAGGTGGTGGATCGAAAGCCCCCGGTTCTGGAAGTCGATGGATACGTAGGCGTTCTTCTGGAAGATGCGCATCTTGCGCTCGCTCTTGAGGCTGACCCGGCTGGAGGTGACGTTGGCCACGCAACCGCTCTCGAACTCGATGCGTACATTGGCGATGTCCAGGGCATCGGAGAGCACCCGGGCGCCGCTGGCCGCCAGGGATTTCACCGGCGAGCGCACCATGTCCAGGATGATGTCGATGTCGTGGATCATCAGGTCCAGGACCACATTCACGTCCGTGGTGCGGGGCTTGAAGGGGGCCAGCCGATGGGATTCGATGAACAGGGGCGGGGTGGGGTGACGGCTCACCTCCATGAGGGCGGCGTTGAAGCGCTCCAGGTGGCCCACCTGCAGGATCACCTCCTTCTCCCGGGCCAGCCGGTTGAGCTCGGCGGCCTCCGCCACGGTGCGGGTGATGGGTTTCTCCACCAGGACGTGCACGCCGTGCTCGATGAAGGCCCGGGCCACCTCGAAGTGCAGCGTGGTGGGCACCACGATGCTCACCGCATCCACTGCATCCAGCAACTCGCGATAGTCGGTGACGGCGCGGCAGCCGCACTCCGAGGCCACCCTTGCGGCGGCTTCGGGATCCGTGTCGGCCACGGCGATCAGTTGGGCATGGGGGGCGGCGGCGTACTTCTGGGCATGGAATCTGCCAAGATAACCGACGCCAATGACGGCGCATCGGATGGGGGACATGGACGATATCCGGTGAAATCGTGGATGGAACGGCGCCGGCGCGGGGCGGGCCGTATGCTGGAATCTCCCGCGCATTTTACGGGATCCCCGCCATCAACATAAGGCGCCCCCGCCCCGACGGCCCCTGCCGGGGCGATCCTTGGCGCAGGATGCGTCGAACGCAGGTTACGGGGAAAGCCTATGCCTCCCTGCCCGCCTCGAATACGGTCACCGGATAACGGCGGATGGCTTCGTCCACGGTCACCAGGACCAGGGCGTGTTCAATGGCCTGGCAGATCAGCATGCGATCGAAGGGGTCGCGATGTATGGCCGGCAACCTGACAAGATGACGGATGCTGGCTTCGTCCAGATCAAGGGGAGCGATTCCATGGTGTTGCCTTTGCAATGGCAGATAGATTTCCGGGGCCTGTGGCAGAGGGAGCTTGCCCAGTTGATGTTTGACGAGACACTCCCACAGTGACACGGCGCTCAGGTGGACCTGATTCTCCGGTCGGCGGATGGCCTGTGCGATTTCGGAGGGAAGGCGTGCGTCGGCAGTGATATACCACAGAAAGATGTGGGTATCGGTCAACAGGTTCATGATTCGAAGTCGCGCAGGATCTCATCAGGCAAGGGGGCGTCGAAGTCATCCGGTACCGTGAATTCTCCCTTGCATAGGCCCATGGGCCGTTCCTTGGCGGAAATCGGCGTGCGAGAACGGATGAACTCGATGAAATCGAGTACCTCCTTCTGTTGCTCCGGCGGCAGGGCGCGAATGCTGTCCAGTACCCGGGATTCAATGCGCATCGGCGTTTCCAGGGAATCGTGGCCGGACAACGCCGGACCATGTGGTAGAATCCTAATCCCATTTTACGGGATCCCCGTCATCAACATAAGGCGCCCCCGGGCGTTGCGATGGCCCCCGTTCCCCGTAATTCATCGCATTTCCCCATTGTGAGAGCCCCCCATCGTGGTGTCCGATGCAGATCCTGGCCTGGTGCGGCCCGACGTGGCCGGTGTGGACGAGGCGGGCCGGGGCCCGCTGGCCGGCCCCGTGGTGGCGGCCGCGGTGATCCTGGATCCGGCGCGCCCCGTGGACGGCGTGGCCGACTCCAAGACCCTCCAGCCCGCCCGCCGCGAGGCACTGGAGCCGGTGATCCGGGAAACGGCCCTGGCCTGGGCCCTGGGGATCTGCAGCCCGGAGGAGATCGACCGGCTGAACATCCTGCAGGCCACCTTCCTGGCCATGCGCCGGGCCGTGGAGGGGCTGGCCCGCGCCCCGGCCCTGGTCCTGGTGGACGGCAACCGCTGCCCCGAGCTGCCCTGTGCGGCCCGGGCCGTGGTGGGCGGGGACCGCCGTGTGGCCGCCATCGGCGCCGCCTCCATCCTGGCCAAGGTGCACCGGGACCGCCTCATGGTGGATCTGGACGCCCGCCACCCCGGCTATGGCCTGGCCGCACACAAAGGGTATCCCACCGCCGCCCACCGGGCGGCCTTGGTCCGGCTGGGGCCCAGTCCCTGCCATCGCCGCAGTTTCGCACCGGTGCGATGCCTTCTGGACGAGGCCGGCGAGTGATCCCCGAAGTCCTCGTTGGAATTGAGTCGCCCATGGGGAACGGCGACAATCTCCCCTGTCCCAGCGTTTGCCCTGCAAGCCGACTGCGAGAGCCATGACGCCCCGATTCGTACACCTGCACGTACATTCCGAGTTCTCCCTGGTGGATGGCCTGGTCCGGGTCGGCCCCCTGGTGGAGGCCTGCCGTTCGGCGGGGATGCCTGCCTGCGCCGTCACGGACCAGGACAACCTGTTCGCCATGGTGAAGTTCTACAAGGCCGCCCTGAAGACCGGGGTGAAGCCCATCATCGGCGTGGATGTCCGGGTGGGGGCGCCGCAGCCGGCGGATCCGCCCACCCGCCTGGTGCTGCTGTGCCAGGACGATGAGGGCTATGGCAACCTCACCCGGCTCATCAGCCGTGGGTACCTGGAGGGGCAGCAGAGCGGCAGCCCGGTGCTGGAGCGGGCCTGGTTCACCCCGGAGACCTGCCGTGGCCTGATCGCCCTCTCGGGGGGACGCGAAGGGGAGGTGGGGCGTCCCCTGACCTCCCGCCAGATGGAGGCGGCCGCCGCGGCCTGTGCCCACTGGTCGGCCCTGTTCCCGGACCGCTTCTACCTGGAGCTGGTGCGCACCGGCCGGGAGGGGGAGGAGGACTACCTCCACGGCGCCGTGGAACTGGCGACGCGCATGGCCTTGCCGGTGGTGGCCACCAATGACGTGCGCTTTTTGCGAGCGGAGGACTTCGATGCCCACGAGGCCCGGGTCTGCATCCACGACGGGCGGGTGCTGGACGATGAGCGCCGGCCCCGGCTCTACAGCCGCCAGCAATACCTGCGCACGCCGGATGAGATGCAGGAGTTGTTCAAGGATATCCCGGAAGCCATTGAGAATACGGTGGAGATTGCCCGTCGATGCAATCTCACCCTGACCCTGGGCGAGAACCACCTGCCGCAGTTCCCCGTACCCGAGGGGATGACCACGGACGGGTATTTTTGCAGCGAGGCGCATAAGGGGCTGGAGGAACGCCTCCAGGTCCTGCTCCCCGGCGACGCCCCGGACCGGGAGGCACGGGCCCGCGTCTATCAGGAGCGCCTGGAACGGGAGCTGGGGGTCATCTGCCAGATGGGCTTTCCGGGCTACTTCCTCATCGTGGCCGACTTCATCCAGTGGGCCAAGGACAACGGTGTGCCGGTGGGCCCGGGCCGCGGTTCCGGTGCTGGCTCGCTGGTGGCCTTTGCGCTGAAGATCACCGACCTGGATCCATTGCGTTACGAGCTACTCTTCGAGCGGTTTCTCAACCCGGAGCGCGTCTCCATGCCGGACTTCGACGTGGACTTCTGCATGGAGAAGCGGGATCACGTCATCGACTACGTGGCCGAGCGCTACGGCCGGGAGAAGGTCTCCCAGATCATCACCTACGGCACCATGGCCGCCAAGGCGGTGGTGCGTGACGTGGGGCGTGTCCTGGGACATCCCTATGGTTTCGTGGACCGCATCGCCAAGCAGATCCCCATGGAGATCGGGATGACCCTGGAGAAGGCCCTGGAGCAGGAGGAGGATCTGCGCCAGGGCTACGAGGACGACGAGGAGGTGCGCACCCTCATCGACCTGGCCCGCAAACTGGAGGGGGTGACCCGCAACGCCGGCAAGCATGCCGGCGGGGTGGTGATCGCCCCCACCAGCCTTACGGACTTCTCTCCGTTGTTCTGCGAGCCCGGTGGGCAGGGGGTGGTGACCCAGTTCGACAAGGACGACGTGGAGGCCATCGGCCTGGTGAAGTTCGACTTCCTGGGCCTGCGCACCCTCACCATCATCGACTGGGCGGTGCAGAACGTCCGGTCCGCCACCGGCGAGACCCTGGACGTGAACGCCATCGCCCTGGACGATCCACAGACCTTCGGTCTGCTCAAGCGCCAGGAGACCACCGCGGTCTTCCAGCTGGAATCCCGGGGCATGAAGGACCTGATCAAGCGCCTGCAGCCGGACGACTTCGAGGACATCATCGCCCTGGTGGCCCTGTACCGCCCCGGTCCGCTGCAGTCCGGGATGGTGGATGACTACATCAACCGCAAGCACGGCCGCGCTGGGGTGAACTACCCCCATCCCGCCCTGGAGCCCATCCTCAAGCCCACCCACGGGGTCATCCTCTATCAGGAGCAGGTGATGCAGATCGCCCAGGTCCTGGCGGGCTACAGCCTGGGGGGCGCCGACCTGCTGCGCCGGGCCATGGGCAAGAAGAAGCCCGAGGAGATGGCTAAGCAGCGGGAGATCTTCCTCAAGGGGGCCCTGGAGCAGGGGGTGGAGGAGGCCACGGCCACCTATATCTTCGACCTCATGGAGAAGTTCGCGGGATACGGGTTCAACAAGTCCCACTCCGCGGCCTATGCCCTGCTGTCCTACCAGACCGCCTGGCTCAAGTGCCATTACCCGGCGGCCTTCATGGCGGCGGTGCTCTCGGCGGATATGGATCACACGGACAAGATCGTCACCCTCATCGACGAGTGCCGCTCCATGGATCTGGAGGTGATCCCGCCGGATGTGAATGCCTCCAGCCACGAGTTCACCGTGCGCGATCCGCGCACCATCGTCTACGGCCTGGGGGCCATCAAGGGGGTGGGGGAGGCGGCCATCCAGGTGCTGCTGGAGGGTCGTGAACGGGGTGGCCCCTTTGCCGACCTGGACGACCTGTGTCTGCGGGCGGATTCCCAGAAGATCAACCGCCGCACCCTGGAGGCCCTGATCCGGGCCGGCGCCCTGGACTCCATCGGCCCCAACCGGGCCACCCTCATGCACCGTCTGCCCCGGGCCCTGTCCCGGGCGGAGCAGCACCTGCGGGATCAGAGCATGGGGCAGGGGGACCTGTTCGGCGTGGTGGAGGCGCCCCATGCGGACGGGGTCGTGGAAGAAGATGCCCTGCCCGAATGGGACGAAGAGAGCCGCCTGCTGGCGGAGAAGGAGACCCTGGGGCTCTATCTCACCGGCCATCCCATCCTGCGTTACGAGCAGGAACTGGCGCAGATGACGAAGAAGCGCATCGCCGATCTCCTGGCGGAGCTCTCCGGGGATGCCGACGGCCAGGACGGTGGTTCCC
>JBKGXY010000022.1:0-22730 GCA_046546415.1 Ectothiorhodospira sp. | reverse complement strand
AGAACCCTCCGGAACTGGACAGGTACAAAGGAACGGGATCAGGCCCCAAGCCACCGGGCAAGGGTCATACACGGGCATCCCACCCGACCCGTATCAGAAGCACTGGATGCGTTGAACGGGCGGATGTGCCCAGAATCGGGGTCTGGATGGAACCACGGCTTGCTGCTTTCCACCAGGCGATGGGGACGACTGCATTGCCCGTGGCAGGTTTGTTTGGAATCGTGGGGGGGCGGGACAGGGGGATCGGATCAGTGCATTGCGCACTGGACAAGCCGACCATGGCCGCGGATATCCGCGATGGGTATTTTCAGCCTGTAACTTGCTTTCTATGGGGGAATGGCGGAGAGAGAGGGATTCGAACCCTCGATGGGCTTTTGACCCATACTCCCTTAGCAGGGGAGCGCCTTCAGCCACTCGGCCATCTCTCCGGGGGCGGTTCGAGCTGCGGTGGTGCCCGACGTCCAATTGAAGTTCGCATGGTACCGTTTTTGGCAAGACAGGTAAAGCGCACCATCGGTAAGAGCGAACCACCGAACACAACCGAAAAGGGGGCCCTGAGGCCCCCCGTAGACGGTTCATCCCAAGGTTCAGGATGAGCCAGGTTGGGTTACTGGTCCCCGGCTGCGACTTCTTCGCCGTCCTGCTCACGCTGGATCCGATCGTAGATCTCTTCGCGATGCACGGCCACATCCTTCGGGGCGTTGATGCCCACACGGACCTGGTTTCCCTTGACACCCAGCACGGTCACGGTGACCTCGTCACCGATCATCAGGGTTTCGCCTACCCGACGAGTCAAAATCAGCATGTCCTTTTCTCCATTCTAAACTTCAATCACCTTCATTTTGTAATGGTCCAGGTCCTTGGGACCTGGGTTCGACCGGTGTTCACCCCGGCTCAAACAATGCGGTGCCGGCCTTCCGGAGACGGGTGTTTTCCATGTCCCGTTCCGGTATCCGATGCACCGTCTCCCTTCAGGAGACCGCTTCGGGCGCACGCTCCAGCCCGAAGGCGTCGTGCAGGGCGCGCACCCCGAGTTCCAGATACTTCTCGTCCACCACCACCGAGATCTTGATCTCGGAGGTGGAGATCATGCGGATGTTGATGCCTTCCGCTGCCAGGGCCGAGAACATCCGGCTGGCGATGCCGGCGTGGGAACGCATCCCCACCCCCACGATGGAGATCTTGACGATCCGGGGGTCCCCCTTCATCTCACGGGCCCCCAGTTCGCGGGCCCGTTCGCCGACGATGTGCATGGCCTTGTCGAAGTCGTTACGGTGCACGGTGAAGGTGAAATCGGTGGTGGCGTCGGCCCCCACGTTCTGCACGATCATGTCCACCTCGATGTTGGCGTCGGCCACGGCCCCCAGGATACGGTGGGCCACGCCCGGCTGATCGGGCACCCCCTCGACGGTGAGCTGTGCCTCGTTCTGGTTGAAGGCGATACCGGAGATGAGCGCCTGTTCCATGTCCCCTTCCTCGAGCGTGATGAGCGTGCCTTCCCCGCCCTCCTCGAAGGAGGATAGGACACGCAGCGGTACGTTATACTTGCCTGCGAACTCCACGGCGCGGATCTGCAGGACCTTGGACCCCAGGCTGGCCATCTCCAGCATCTCCTCGAAGGTGATGCGGTCCAGCCTGCGGGCATTGGGCACCACCCGGGGGTCGGTGGTATAGACGCCGTCCACATCGGTGTAGATCTGGCACTCGTCGGCGTTCAGGGCCGCCGCCAGGGCCACCGCCGTGGTATCGGAGCCGCCACGACCCAGGGTGGTGATGTTCCCCATCTCGTCCGCCCCCTGGAATCCGGCCACCACCACCACCCGTCCGTCCGCCAGGTCCCGGCGCACCCGGGCACCGTCGATCTCCTGGATGCGGGCCTTGTTGTGGGCGCTGTCGGTGCGGATGTGCACCTGCGCCCCGGTGAAGGAGCGGGCCGGGCAACCCTTGGCCTCCAGGGCCATGGCCAGCAGGGCGATGGTCACCTGCTCGCCGGTGGAGAGCAGCACGTCCAGTTCCCGGCCGTCGGCGTCGGGACGGACCTCCCGGGCCAGTCCCAGGAGACGATCGGTCTCCCCGCTCATGGCGGAGACCACCACCACCACATCATGCCCCTGGCGGCGGTAGCCGATGACCCGGTCGGCCACCTTCTGGATCCGCTCCACCGTGCCGACCGAGGTCCCGCCGTATTTCTGTACGATTAATGACATGGCTTTAGAATGAATATAGACCGCCGTTGTGCGGCATCGTTCTTGCCGCGTGGAAAGATCCTTTGCGGAAAGGCGCTACAAGCGGGCCTGCACCCAGGCCTTCACCGAGGCCAGGGCCTCGTCCAGGGCCTCGGGTTGATTGCCCCCCGCCATGGCCATGTCGGGACGGCCACCGCCACGCCCCCCCACGCGACGGGCCACCTCGTTCACCAGATCCCCGGCCTTGAGGGTCTTGTTATGGGCATCGGTGACGCCCGCCACCAGGTTCACCTTGCCCTCCCGGGCGGTGGCCAGGACGATGACCGCCTCCCCCAGCTTGTTCTTGAGCTGATCCACGGTGTCCCGCAGGGACTTGGGGTCCACCCCGTCCAGACGGGCCGCCAGCACCCGGACCCCCCCCACCTCTTCCACCTGGTCCGTGAGGCCGGACCCGGCCTGGGAGGCCAGTTTGTTCTTCAGGGATTCCAGCTCCTTCTCCAGGCTGCGGTTCTGTTCCAGCAACTGGGGGATCCGGTCGGGGATTTCCTCGGGGCGGGCACGCAGTAACTCGGCCGCATTCTCCAGGGTGGCCTGCATCCGGGCCACGTGATCCAGGGCGTTCTGTCCGGTCACCGCCTCGATGCGGCGGATGCCGGCGGCCACACCACCCTCCTGGATCACCTTGAACAGGCCGATGTCCCCGGTACGGCGCACGTGGGTGCCGCCACACAGTTCGAGGGAGAACTCCCCCAGGGAGAGGACCCGCACCTCGTCCCCGTACTTCTCACCGAAGAGGGCCATGGCCCCCGCCTCCATGGCCTCCTGGATGGGCATGACCCGGGCCTGGGCAGGGACGTTGGCCCGGATGGCCCGGTTCACCCGCTGCTCGATGCGCGCGATCTCTTCCGGCGTGAGGGGTTCGAAATGGGAGAAATCGAAGCGCAGGCGGTCGGGGGCCACCAGGGATCCCTTCTGCTGCACGTGCTCGCCCAGCATCTCCCGCAGTACGGCGTGCAGCAGATGGGTGGCGGAGTGGTTCAGGACCACGGCCTGGCGGCGCTCTCCGTCCACCCGCGCGGTCACCGCCTCGTCCGTGGCCAGGGTACCGCGCACCATCTGCCCCTGATGGATGAATACCCCGCCCTGCTTGAGGGTGCCGGTCACCTGGAACAGGCCCTGCGGGCCCTCGATGAAGCCGGTGTCCCCCACTTGGCCGCCGGACTCGGCGTAGAAGGGGGTGGTATCCAGGACCACACTACCCGACTGACCCCCCTCCAGGGCCTCCACGGGGGCGCTGTCCTCCCCCTGCCCCACCCGGATCACCCGGGCCGGGGCCTCGATGTCCTCGTAGCCCACGAAGCGGGACTCGGCAAGACCGGCGGCCACGGCACCGGCATCGGTCATGCGGAAGCTGCTGGCGGCCCGGGCCCGTTCCCGTTGCTGACGCATCTCCTCCTCGAATCCGGCCATATCCAGTTCCAGGCCCTTCTCCCGGGCGATGTCGCCGGTCAGGTCCACGGGGAAGCCGTAGGTATCGTAGAGCTTGAAGATGAGGCCACCCGGGATGGTCTTGTCCTGGATCCGTTCCAGCCCCTCCTCCAGGTGGCGCAGTCCGTGCTCCAGGGTCTCCCGGAACCGCTCCTCCTCCTGCAGGAGGATCCGCTCCACCTGGGTCTGCGCGCGGGACAGTTCCGGGTAGGCCTCCCCCATCTCCTCCACCAGGGGCGCCACGAGACGGTGGAAGAAGGGATCGGTCATGCCCAGTTTATGGCCATGACGGGCGGCCCGGCGGATGATGCGCCGCAGGACGTACCCCCGCCCCTCGTTGGCGGGCATCACCCCGTCGGTGATCAGGAAGCTGCAGGAGCGGATATGGTCGGCGATCACCTTGAAGGAGGGTCCGTGCACGTCATCCCGGCCCACCACGCGGCCCACGGCGTTCAGGAGGTTCTGGAAGAGGTCGATCTCGTAGTTGGAGTGCACCCCCTGCATCACCGCCGCCAGGCGCTCCAGACCCATGCCGGTGTCCACCGAGGGGCTGGGCAGGGGATGGAGGACGCCGTCCTTGTCCCGGTCGTACTGCATGAAGACCAGGTTCCAGATCTCGATGTAGCGGTCCCCATCCGCCTCGGGGCTGCCGGGGGGGCCGCCCCAGACCCCGGGGCCGTGGTCGTAGAAGATCTCCGAACAGGGACCGCAGGGGCCGGTCTCCCCCATCTGCCAGAAGTTGTCGGAGCCGCCGTCGGGATCGTCGCCGATGCGGGTGAGCCGGTCCCGGGGGATGCCGATCTCGTGGATCCAGATATCGTAGGCCTCGTCGTCGGTCTCGTAGACCGTGACCCAGAGCTTTCCCGGGGACATGCCCAGCACCCGGGTGAGGTATTCCCAGGCGAAGTGGATGGCATCGCGCTTGAAATAGTCGCCGAAGCTGAAGTTGCCCAGCATCTCGAAGAAGGTGTGGTGGCGCGCGGTATAGCCCACGTTCTCCAGGTCGTTGTGCTTGCCCCCGGCGCGCACGCAGCGCTGGGAGGTCACCGCCCGGGTGTAGGGACGCTGCTCCCGTCCCAGGAAGACCTCCTTGAACTGCACCATCCCCGCGTTGGTGAACAGCAGGGTGGGGTCGTTCCCGGGGACCAACGGGCTCGAGGGCACGCATTCGTGGCCCCTGGAACGGAAGAATTCAAGGAAGCTGCTTCTGATCTCAGCGCTTTTCATGTCGTGTCCACATCACTCATGACCCTGCGGATCGTCTCGGGGGAGAATCCGCGACCATTCAGGAAACGCATCCGCCGGGCCCGCTCGGTGGCCTCCTGCGGTGTGTCATCGCCGAAGCGGCGCTGGTAGACCTCCCGGGCCAGGGCCTCCCAGTCCACCTCGGCGGCCTCCACCGCGGCCCGGGGGTCTTCGACCCCCCGCTGGCGCAGGTCCGCGAGGATCCGAAGCGGTCCATGCCCCTGCTGGATCCGCTGACGGACCAGGGACTCGGCGAAACGGGTCTCGCTGAGCAGCCCCTGGGCCTCCAGGCGGTCCAGGGCGGCCTCCACGTCGGTGGCCGGATAACCCCGGGCGGCCAGCTTGCGAAGGAGCTCCAGGCGGCTGTGCTCGCGGCGGGCCAGGAGGCGCACCGCGGCTTCGGCCGGGTCCTGGTCAGCCCTGGGCGGACGCGTCCTCGCCCTCACCCTCGGAGGCCCCCGCGCGCTTGGGCATGTGCGTCTCCCGGATCTGGGTCTCGATCTCCCGGGCCAGATCCGGATGGTCCTTGAGATAGGTGCGGGCGTTGTCCTTGCCCTGGCCGATGCGATCCCCCTTGTAGCTGTACCAGGCGCCGGCCTTGTCGATCAGGCCGTCCTTGACCCCCATGTCGATGATCTCGCCCAGGCGGGAGATGCCCTCGCCGTAGAGGATCTCGAAGTTGGCCTCCCGGAACGGGGGGGCCACCTTGTTCTTGACCACCTTCACCCGGGTCTCGTTGCCCATCACCTCGTCGCCCTTCTTGATGGATCCGATGCGGCGGATGTCCATCCGGACCGAGGAGTAGAACTTCAGGGCGTTGCCGCCGGTGGTGGTCTCGGGGCTGCCGAACATCACGCCGATCTTCATGCGGATCTGGTTGATGAAGACCACCAGGGTGTTGGAGCGCTTGATGTTGGCGGTGAGCTTGCGCAGGGCCTGGGACATGAGGCGGGCCTGCAGGCCCACGTGGGCATCGCCCATCTCCCCCTCGATCTCGGCCTTGGGGGTGAGGGCCGCCACCGAGTCCACCACCACCACGTCCACGGCCCCGGAGCGCACCAGCATGTCGGCGATCTCCAGGGCCTGTTCCCCGGTGTCCGGCTGGGAGACCAGCAGGTTCTCCACATCCACCCCCAGGGCCTGGGCGTAGGTGGGGTCCAGGGCGTGCTCCGCGTCCACGAAGGCGGCGGTCCCGCCCTGTTTCTGGCACTCCGCGATCACCTGCAGGGTGAGGGTGGTCTTGCCGGAGGACTCCGGCCCGAAGATCTCCACCACCCGCCCCCGGGGGAGTCCGCCCACCCCGAGGGCGATGTCCAGGGCCAGGGAGCCGGTGGATATGGCCGGCACATCGCGCACCGCGGTGGCGTCCCCCATGCGCATGACGGCACCCTTGCCGAACTGGCGCTCGATCTGCCCCAGTGCAGCGGATAAGGCCTTCTTGCGATTCTCGTCCAAGATCAATCCCCTCCGATCAAACGTCCGCGAACATCCCGCCCGGATCAAGCCGTCGATTATCACACATCATTGCCCCGCCCCGCCAACCATGCCATCCCTGAGGGTTCCCGGGCCGGCGACGGCATCCCGCAGGCCTTCCAGGGCGGCAGCCACCGCCTGACGGCGCACCGCGTCCCGATCCCCGGCGAAGTGGTGGCCTGCCGTGGCGACCCGGTCCTCCCCCCGGCGGGCCCAGGCCAGCCACACGGTCCCGGTGGGCTTGCCCGGGGTGCCGCCCCCGGGACCGGCGATGCCGCTGATGGCCACCGCCACACCGGCCTGGCTCCGGGCCAGGGCCCCCAGGGCCATGGCCCGGACGGTCTCGGCGCTGACCGCGCCGACCTGCTCCAGGATCCGCCCGGGGACATCCAGCTGCGCCTGTTTGGCCGCGTTGCTGTAGGTGACAAACCCCTGGTCGAACCACCGGGAGGAGCCGGGGATGTCCGTGATCACCTTCGCCACCCATCCCCCGGTGCAGGACTCGGCCGTGGCCAGGCGGACCCCGGAGGAGAGGGCCGACTCTCCCGCCGCCTGCGCCAGGACATGCAGATCCTGATCCGTGGGGCGGCTCATCAGCGCACCCCGAGGATACGCACCGCCACCCGGTAGCCGCCCTCGTCCGGCTCCACCCGGAGCACCTCGGCCTCGGCACGAAACGGGGAAAGCATCGTGCTTCCCGGCTCGATGGCCAGCGAGACCGTGGTCCCCACCGGTAGCGGTGCCTGCATCACGAAGGCGGCCCCCGTGGCGCTCAGGTCCCGCCCCAGGGCCTCATGGGTCTGCCCGCTGTCCGTTTCCGTAACGCGGACGGGATGATCCACCTGCAGGCGCTGGAAGTCCCGCTTCTCGTCCATCCCCATGCTCATGCGCACCCCCTTGTCATGGTTCATGCCCCGGGCTGCCCGTGGTTCCCCGGACCCTGGCCGGAATACTATCATCTGTCAGGCCACGCCGCGTCGCCCCCCTTCGGAGGCCGTCATGAAAGACCCCGCCGACCGGCTGCTCCAGTGGATCCGCAAGGACTACCATGCCACCAGCGGGACCACGGGGCTGGAGGCCCCTTCCACGGCGGTGGAGGCGGCCCTGCGCCGGGTTCCCCGGGAACGCTTTGTCCCCGAGGCCCTTGCAGATCGGGCCTGGGACAACACCGCCCTGCCCATCGGCCACGGCCAGACCATCTCCCAGCCCTTCATCGTGGCCCTGATGACGGACCTCCTGGCCCTGGACGAGGACCGCCGGGTGCTGGAGGTGGGCACGGGATGCGGCTATCAGACCGCCGTGCTGGCGGAGATCGCGGGGCAGGTGCATACCGTCGAATTGGTACCCCAACTGGCGCGGGCCGCCCGGGAACGCCTGCAGGCCCTGGGGTACGACCGGGTGGAGACCCGGGTGGGGGACGGCCGGGCGGGATGGCCCGAGGCCGCCCCCTTCGACGCCATCATCGTCACCGCCGCCGCGCCCGGCATCCCCCCGGCCCTGACGGAGCAGTTGCGCCCCGGCGGGCGCCTGGTCCTGCCGCTGGATTCCGGGTGGCAGGCCCAGGATCTGGTGGTGGCCATGCGGACCCCCGATGGCGGGCTGCAACGGCGCAAGGTCCTGGGGGTGCGCTTCGTGCCACTGGTGCCCGGGCAGACGCCCCCCGCCCCCGGGGAAACGGGCTGAAACATTGCTTCACAGGAAACGGGGGAGCTGCCGGCGGATCTCCTCCACGTCATGGGCCGCCAGGTTCTTGTCCACCGCGCCCGCCACGGACTTCTGCGTGGTGTCGTCCATGCAGTTGCGCAGGATGCCCAGAAAGGCCGGGGCAGCGATGATGTAGAGCTTCTCGAAGCGCCCCCTGGCCCGGGCCGTGTTCAGGTGCTCGCACAATGTACGGGCGAAACGCTGGGCCTCCTGCTTCTTCGGGGGCACCTCCCGGCTCAGGGCATGACGACCCTCGCCGGTACTGTCGAACGCCCGCCCCATGCGTTCCGTCTCCAGATCCTGGGCGTGCAGCCGGGCCTCGGGATGGGAGAGGTCCTCCTCTTCCACCAGGGGGCTGAAGGACTTTTCCGCACTGAAGATCCGGGCGCGGCTGGCGTCCGCGACGACAACCCATATGCTCATGGACGGGACTCCTCATCAGGGGAAACGGATGGCAACGGCGGGATCCGCGCCGGGAACCCGACGCATGGGGATCCCTTAGCTGAGGGTAGCAGGTCACCGGCCGGTGACACGGCTTACAGATGCCGGCCGCGTCCGTACAATACCCCCCGCGAGCCGGGGTCCCGCCCGGCTCGCGCACCGCGATCCGTTCCCATACCGCAACCAGGGCCCATCGTGACCGAGCCGCAGGACCTCTCCGCCCATACCCCCATGATGCGCCAGTACCTGGCCATCAAGGCCGAATACCCGGACACCCTGCTGTTCTACCGCATGGGGGATTTCTACGAACTCTTCTTCGACGACGCCCACCGGGCGGCCGCGCTGCTGGACATCACCCTCACCAAGCGGGGCCAGTCCGCCGGGGCGCCCATCCCCATGGCCGGCGTGCCGGTGCACGCCGTGGAGTCCTACCTGGCGCGGCTGTTGCGCCAGGGGGAATCGGTGGCCATCTGCGAGCAGGTGAGCGACCCGGCCACCGCCAAGGGGCCGGTGGAACGCAAGGTGGTGCGTGTGGTCACCCCGGGCACGGTCACCGAGGAGGCCCTGCTGGACGAGCGCCGGGATAACCTGATGGTGGCCCTGCGGCCCGGTGACGGTGGGCGGATGGGCCTGGCGGCCCTGGACCTGAGCAGTGGACGCTTCCAGGTGCAGGAACTGGAGGACGAGGAGGCCCTGCTGGGGGAGCTGGAACGCCTGCAGCCGGCGGAGATCCTCCTGCCCGAAGGGACCGTCCTGCCCGGTGGAACCCGCACCGGGGTGAAGCAACGTGCACCCTGGCACTTCGAGACCGGGGCGGCCCGGGAACGGCTCACCCGGCAGTTCGGTACCCGGGACCTGTCGGGCTTTGGCTGCGAGTCCATGGGGCTGGCCGTCGCCGCCGCCGGTGCACTGCTGCAGTACGCCCGGGAGACCCAGATGACCACCCTGCCCCACATCGACGGGCTGAGCGTGCAGGAACGGGGGGCCGGGGTCATCCTGGACGCCGCCACGCGGCGAAACCTGGAGATCAGCACCAACCTCTCGGGCGGGCGCGACAACACCCTGGCCTCCGTGCTGGACCACACGGTCACGGCCATGGGCAGCCGCCTGCTGCGCCGCTGGCTGCATCAGCCCCTGCGGGACCGGGAGGCCCTGCGGGCGCGTCATCAGGCGGTGGGCGAGCTCCAGGACCAACAGGCCTTCGAGGGTCTCCAGGCGTTCCTGCAGGGCATCGGGGATCTGGAACGCATCCTCGCCCGGGTGGCCCTGGGCTCGGCCCGTCCCCGGGACCTTTCCACCCTGCGGGACTCCCTGGCCCAGCTCCCCGCACTGCAGACGGCCCTGCGGGAACGCGGGGCCCCCCGGCTGCGAACCCTGGCCGAACAGGTGGGGGAGCATCCGCAGGTGGTGGACCTGCTGGAACGGGCCATCCTCCCCCAGCCGCCGGCGCTGATCCGCGATGGCGGGGTGATCGCCCCGGGCCATGACCCGGAACTGGACGAGTTGCGGGCCCTGTCGGAGAACGCCGACCAGTTCCTTCTGGACCTGGAACAACGGGAGCGGGAACGCACCGGCATCCCCACCCTCAAGGTGGCCTACAACCGGGTCCACGGCTACTACATCGAGATCAGCCGGGGCCAGGCCGACCGGGCCCCCGAGGACTACACCCGGCGCCAGACCCTGAAGGGTGCGGAGCGCTTCATCACCCCGGAGCTCAAGCGCTTCGAGGACCAGGTCCTGTCCGCGCGGGAGCGGGCCCTGGCCCGGGAGAAACAGCTCTATGAGGCGCTGCTCGCGAACCTGCTGGAACCCCTGGCCGGGCTACGGCACAGCGCCGAGGGCCTGGCGGAGCTGGATGTGCTGGCCAACCTGGCCGAGCGGGCCGGGGCCCTGGACTATACCGCCCCCGAACTTACCGACACCCCCGGCGTGCACATCACGGGGGGGCGCCATCCGGTGGTGGAACAGGTGCTGGACGACCCCTTCGTGGCCAACGACCTGGAGATGGACGCCCGGCGCCGGATGCTGGTGATCACCGGCCCCAACATGGGCGGCAAGTCCACCTACATGCGCCAGGCGGCCCTGATCGTGCTCATGGCCCACGCCGGCAGCTTCGTACCGGCGGAGCATGCCCGTCTGGGCCCGGTGGACCGCATCTTCACCCGCATCGGCGCCGCCGACGACCTGGCCTCCGGCCGCTCCACCTTCATGGTGGAGATGACCGAGGCCGCCGCCATCCTCCACCACGCCACGGAGCACAGCCTGGTGCTCATGGACGAGATCGGGCGTGGCACCAGCACCTTCGACGGGCTGTCCCTGGCCTGGGCCTGCGCGGAACACCTGGCCCGGCACAACCGGGCCTTCACCCTGTTCGCCACCCACTACTTCGAGCTCACGGCCCTGCCCGATACCCTGGAGGGGGTCGCCAACGTGCACATCGACGCCGTGGAGCACGGGGACCGCATCATCTTCCTGCATGCACTGAAGGAAGGACCGGCCAACCAGAGCTACGGCCTGCACGTGGCCGCCCTGGCGGGCGTACCCAAGGGGGTGATCCGGCGGGCCCGGGAACGCCTGGCGGAACTGGAACGCCAGAGCCTGGCCACTGGCGGGGATACGCCCCAACTCAGCCTCTTCCCGCCCGAGGATCCTGCGGCAACGCCACCGGACCCGGTCTGCGAGGCCCTGCGGGAGGCCCTGCAGGCACGGGATCCGGACGACATGACCCCTCGGCAGGCCCTGGAGACCCTCTACCACCTGCGCCATCTGCTGGAGACGCCCCCGCCTGGAGAGGATTGAGATCGGGGCGCTCGAAATCCCTCCGCCGGGGGACTATGCTCCGAACCATCCCCCTGGAAACGGG
Organism: Ectothiorhodospira sp.; assembly: GCA_046546415.1. Taxonomy (GTDB): domain Bacteria; phylum Pseudomonadota; class Gammaproteobacteria; order Ectothiorhodospirales; family Ectothiorhodospiraceae; genus Ectothiorhodospira. The sequence continues at coordinate 11,330 of JBKGXY010000022.1, read as the reverse complement.
TGGGACAGGCCCCGGCGGGGTCACGCCCCGCCGATGGTGAATCGGACCCCCGAACGGGCGGGAGGCGTGTGATGACCTACGTGGTGCTGGAAAACTGTATCCGCTGCAAGTTCACCGACTGCGTGGAGGTATGCCCCGTGGACTGCTTCCACGAGGGGCCCAACTTCCTGGTGATCGATCCAGATGAGTGCATCGACTGCGCCCTGTGCGAACCGGAATGTCCTGCCCAGGCCATCGTGCCCGAGGACGAGGTGCCCGAGGGGCAGGAGCCGATGATCGCGCTGAACGCGGAACTGGCCCGGGAATGGCCGGTGCTCAACCGCCGCAAGGCCCCACCGCCGGATGCCGAGGAATGGAACGGCCGCCCGGACAAGCTTCGTTACCTGGAGCGCTGAGGCCTCAGTCCCGGCCCAGGAGCAGGGCCACGGCGTGGGCGGAGATGCCCTCCCGGCGCCCCTCGAAGCCCAGGCGCTCGGTGGTGGTGGCCTTCACGTTCACCTGCTCGGTGGCCACGGCCAGGTCCTCGGCCAGGTGGGCGCGCATCCGCTCCACATAGGGGGCCATCTTCGGGGCCTGGGCCACCACGGTGGCATCCACGTTGCCGACCCGCCATCCCCTGGCGTGGATCGACTCCACCACCTGCCGCAAGAGTCCACGGCTGTCGGCCCCCTGGTAGGCGGGATCCGTGTCCGGGAAGTGGCGGCCGATGTCCCCCAGACCCGCCGCACCCAACAGGGCATCGCACACGGCATGGGTGAGCACGTCTCCATCGGAGTGGGCGGCGAAGGCCCGGTCATGGTCCAGACGCACCCCGCCGATGATGAGATGATCCCCCTCGGTGAAGGCGTGGACATCGAAGCCGTGGCCGATGCGTGGATTCATGTCGTGTGCTCCGTTTGGGGTGCCCGGCGGCGGGCCAGGTAGAATTCCGCCAGGGACAGGTCCTCCGGGCGGGTGATCTTGATGTTCTCGGTGCTGCCCTCCACCAGGCGCGGGGCCAGCCCGGCGTGCTCCATGGCCGAGGCCTCGTCCGTCACCAAAAACCCTTCCTTCAGGGCCCGCTCCAGGGCCTCTTCCAGGGCCGAAAGGCGGAACATCTGGGGCGTGAAGGCGCGCCACAACTGCGCCCGGTCCACGGTGGCGGCGATGCGCCCGTCGGGGCCGGCACGCTTCTTGGTATCCCGCACCGGGGTGGCCAGGATGCCCCCCACCGGATCGTCCCGCAGGGTCTCCATCAGGGCCTCGAGATCCCGCTCGCTCAGGCAGGGACGGGCGGCATCGTGCACCAGGACCCAGTCCTGCGGCTCCGCCAGGGCGGCCAGTCCTCGCAGGGCATTGAGCACCGAGTGGCAGCGCTCGGAACCACCGTCCACCACCTTCAGGGGCTTCTCCGCCGGGATGTCGAGCCGGTGAAAATAGGGATCCCCGGCACCGATGGCCACCGCCACCCCGGAAACCCCGGGATGGCGCAGGAAGATCCCCAGGGTGTGCTGGATCACGGTCGCCCCCGCCAGGGGCAGGTACTGCTTGGGGCGATCGGCCTGCATGCGGCTGCCGACCCCGGCGGCGGGGATCACCGCCCAGAAACGCGATTCAGAGTGCATCGTCACGATTGTCCTCGGGGTCCACCACCTGGAAGAAGATCTCATCCTCGGCGATCATCCCCAGGTCCCGGCGGGCCCGTTCCTCGATGGCCTCCAGGCCAGTCTTGAGATCCCTCACCTCGGCCTCCAGGGCCGCGTTGCGTTTTTGCAGATCCCGGTTCTCGGCCCGCTGCTGTTCCAGGGTCCGGCCCAGTTCGTACACCTCCAGCAGCCCCCCCTCACCGATCCACAGTTTGTACTGCAGACCCAGGAGCAGTGCCAGCAGCAGCGCCGTCAGCCATCGCATGGGGTGCGGTCCTGTGCATCGGGACGTGGGCATGCCCGTTCAGGGCGGTGTCCCCGCCCCCGGGGGCCCGGAAGGGGTGCGGGCCTGTGGACCGCACCGGCGGGGATCAGGCCAGCTGGCGGAAGGCCGCCATGCCGGCGTAGCGTGCCGCCTGCCCCAGATGTTCCTCGATGCGGATGAGCTGATTGTACTTGGCCACCCGGTCCGAGCGGGACAGGGAGCCGGTCTTGATCTGCCCGGCGCCGCTGGCCACGGACAGGTCGGCGATGGTCACATCCTCGGTCTCGCCGGAACGGTGGGAGATGACGGCCGTGTAACCGGCCTCATGGGCCATGCCGATGGCCTCCAGGGTCTCGGTGAGCGTGCCGATCTGGTTGAGCTTGATGAGGATCGAATTGGCGATCCCCCGGTCGATGCCCTCCTGGAGGATGCGGGTGTTGGTGACGAACAGATCATCCCCCACCAGTTGCACGCGTTTCCCCAGGCGTTCGGTGAGCCGCTTCCAGCCGTCCCAGTCCCCCTCATCCATGCCATCCTCGATGGTGAGGATGGGGTACTGATCCACCCATGCGGCCAGATAGTCGGTCATGCCTGCGGCGTCCAGGCTCCGGCCCTCGGAGACCAGCTCGTAACGCCCGTTCCGGTAGAACTCCGATGCGGCACAGTCCAGCCCCAGATGGATCTCCTTCCCGGGGGTGAAGCCCGCCTGGTGGATGGCCTCCAGGATGGCCTCGATGGCCGCCTCGTTGGACGGAAGATCCGGGGCGAACCCGCCCTCGTCCCCCACCGTGGTGGAGAGCCCGCGGCCACCCAGCACCTTCTTCAGGGCGTGGAAGACCTCGGCGCCGTAACGGATGGCCTCGGACAGGGAATCCGCCCCCACCGGCAGGATCATGAACTCCTGCATGTCCACACTGTTGCTGGCGTGGGCACCGCCGTTGATGATGTTCATCATGGGCACCGGCAGGAGGTTGGCCTTTTCCCCGCCCAGGTGACGATAGAGGGGATGGCCGCTCTCGGTGGCGTTGGCATGGGCCACGGCCATGGAGACCGCCAGCAGGGCGTTGGCCCCCAGGCGGCCCTTGTTATCGGTACCGTCCAGCTCGATCATGCGACGGTCCACCGCCGCCTGATCCTCCGAGGGCATGCCCAGCAGGGTCTCGCGGATCTCCCCGTTGACGTGGCCCACGGCCTTCCGCACCCCCTTGCCGCAATAGCGTGCCCCGCCATCGCGCAGCTCCAGGGCCTCGCGGGAGCCGGTGGAGGCCCCGGAGGGCACGGCGGCGCGGCCCGTGGCACCGGAGACGAGTTGCACGTCCGCCTCCACGGTCGGGTTGCCCCGGGAATCCAGCACTTCCCGGGCTTGAATATCGACGATGTCAGTCATGGGTAGTCAGTCCCCTGTGTACTCAATACTTTGCCTGAGGTCAGATCCTGATCCTCGATGAAACCCTGGTGTTTGGTCACCTCATCCAGCGCCTTGAGGGTAATCAGCAAGGCCTCCAGTCGATCCAGTGGCCAGGCGTTGGGGCCATCGGAAAGGGCCTTGTCCGGATCCGGGTGGGTCTCCATGAACACCCCGGCCACCCCTGCCGCCACCGCCGCCCGGGACAGCACCGGCACGAATTCACGCTGCCCACCGGAGCGACGGCCCTGCCCCCCCGGCTGTTGTACCGAGTGGGTGGCATCGAATACCACGGGGCAGCCGGTGCGGCGCATCACCGCCAGGCCACGCATGTCGGAGATGAGGGTGTTGTAGCCGAAGGAGACCCCGCGCTCGCAGACCATGATGTGATCGTTGCCGGCGGCACGGGCCTTGTCCACCACGTGGATCATGTCCCACGGGGCCAGGAACTGGCCCTTCTTGATGTTCACCGGGCGCCCCTGTGCGGCCACCCGCTGGATGAAATCCGTCTGCCGGCAGAGAAAGGCCGGGGTCTGCAGGACATCCACCACCGAGGCCACTGGCTCCAGGGGGGTGTCCTCGTGCACGTCGGTGAGCACCGGCACACCGATCTGGTCGCGCACGGTGTCCAGGATCCTCAGCCCCTCGTCCAGCCCCGGCCCACGGTAACTCTCCACCGAGGAGCGATTGGCCTTGTCGAAGGATGATTTGTAGATGAACGGGATGCCCAGCCGGCCGGTCATCTCCTTCAGCCGGCCCGCCGTCTCCAGGGCCAGTTCCCGGCTCTCGATGACGCAGGGCCCGGCGATGAGGAACAGCGGGTGATCGTTACCGGCCTCGAAGTCACAAAGATTCATAGCTTTCCCCCACGTTGAGGGTCTTCTCGTGTTGCAGTCGGGCGGCCCGCACGAAGCCCGAGAACAGGGGATGCCCGTCCCGGGGGGTGGAGGTGAATTCGGGGTGGAACTGACAGGCCAGGAACCAGGGATGGTCATGGAGCTCCACCACCTCCACCAGCGCCCCGTCCATGGAAGTACCGGAGATCACCAGTCCGGCCTCCTGCAGCCGTTCCAGGTACTGGTTGTTGAACTCGTAGCGGTGACGGTGACGCTCACTGATCACCTCCTGGCCATAGATGCGCCGGGCCAGGGTATCCGGCTTCAGCAGCGCCTGCTGCCCCCCGAGGCGCATGGTCCCCCCCAGGTCATCCTCCGCCCCCCGGGATTCCAGGCTGCCCCTGGCGTCCTGCCACTCGGTGATCAGGCCGATCACCGGGTCCGGGGTATCCTTTCGAAACTCCGTGCTGTGGGCCTGTTCCAGGCCCGCCACGTTGCGGGCGTACTCGATGACCGCCACCTGCATCCCCAGACAGATGCCCAGATAGGGCACCCGGCGTTCCCGGGCATGGCGCACGGCGGCGATCTTGCCCTCCACGCCCCGCTCACCGAAGCCGCCGGGCACCAGGATGGCATCCACATCCGCCAGTTCCTCCGCGTCGGCCCCTTCCAGCTTCTCCGAGTCGATATACCGGATATTCACCCGGGTGGAGGTGTGGATGCCGGCATGGGTGAGGGCCTCATTCAGGGACTTGTAGGACTCGGTGAGCTCCACGTACTTGCCCACCATGCCGATGGTCACCTCCGCCTCGGGAAACTCCATGGCATTGACCACATTCTTCCAGTCCGAGAGATCCGCCGGCGGGGCCTCCAGGGCCAGCTTGCGCAGGACGATCTCGTCCAGTTTCTGGGAATGCAGCCACAGGGGGATCTTGTAGATGTTGTCCACGTCCACCGCGGAGATGACCGCCCGCTCGTCCACGTTGGTGAACAGGGCGATCTTGCGCCGCTCCCCGTCGGGTAAGGGATGACTGGAGCGGCACAGCAGGACCTGTGGCTGGATGCCGATGGAACGCAGCTCCTTCACGGAGTGCTGCGTGGGCTTGGTTTTGATCTCCCCGGCGGCGGCGATGTACGGCACCAGGGTCAGGTGCATGAACAGGGCGTGATCCTGTCCCAGCTCCACCCCCAGCTGGCGGATGGCCTCCAGGAACGGCAGGGATTCGATATCCCCCACCGTGCCGCCGATCTCCACCAGGACGATCTCCGTCCCCTCGGCCCCGGCGCGGATGCAGCGTTTGATCTCATCAGTGATGTGGGGGATCACCTGCACCGTGCCACCCAGATAGTCGCCGCGCCGCTCCTTGCGGATGACGTTCTCGTAGATCTGGCCGGTGGTGAAGTTGTTACGGCGGGTGGTGCGGATGCGCACGAAACGCTCGTAGTGCCCCAGATCCAGGTCCGTCTCCGCCCCGTCCTCCGTGACGAAGACCTCCCCGTGCTGGAAGGGGCTCATGGTGCCGGGGTCCACATTGATGTAGGGGTCCAGCTTCATCAGCGTGACCCGCAGGCCGCGAGCCTCGAGGATGGTGCCCAGGGAGGCGGCGGAAATGCCCTTTCCCAGGGAGGACACCACGCCCCCGGTAATGAATACGTATCGAGTCATGAAGTGATCGTCGCGGGGAATGGAAGGGACGGCGCACCAGCGCGGGATGGCACGCAAGGATACCAGAGGGGGGATACCCCCTCAACGCGCCCCGGACGATCCCGTTCCCGCCACGGCCCCTGCGGCCGCGGCGGGGGACGTGGTTCAGGTGGGCAGCCCCATCTCCGGGGCGATCCGCTGCAGCCAGGCCTCCAGGCGGGCCTCTGTCTGGTCGCTCTGGTTGTCCTGGTCCAGGGCCAGACCCACGAAATGGTCCTCCACCAGCGCCTGGGACTGATTGAAGGTATACCCCTGCGCAGGCCAGGCCCCCACCACGCGGCCACCCCGCTCGGTCACCACCTCGTAGATCTCCATGAGGCCGTCCACGAACTCATCGGGATAACCCACCTGATCCCCCAGGCCGAAGAGGGCCACCGTCTTGCCTGTGAAGTCGATCTCCTCCAAATCCGGCAGGAACTCCTCCCAGCTCTCCTCTTCGCAGTCCGCCGAAAGGCCGGGAAGCTGCCCGGACCCCATGGTGGGGGTGCCCAGGATCAGGTAATCGTAGGCGGCGATCTCTTCCGCCGTGGACCGGTTCACATTCTTGGGCTTGGCGACCCATTCCTCGCCGAAGCGTTTCTGGATCATCTTTGCGATCTTCCGGGTGTTCCCGGAGGTGGTTCCGAAAAAGATACCGACCTGGGCCATGATCTTGCCTCCATTGGTTTCGGGATAACGGATTCGCCGCGCGATCTAATGCCTCACGCCCGCGCGGAACCGGAATATCGGCAAGGAGAAAATTAGCAATTATCATGCCGACATGGATCGGGCGAAAATTGGATTGCATCTATCTGATAATGAAGCATTTTTCTATTCCTGAACATCGCCGGTAAGGATGTTCGTAAACCGCCCTGGAATGGCATAAACACCACGCCTTGTCGGGTTTCCCACCGGAGGCATCCCATGCCGGCACCCCCCGCTTCCCGCATGAATCTCCCATGACGATCCGGGGGCAAGACTTGCAATCCTTGCGAAAGTCCCCCAAGGTATTAGGGATGCACAGCGCAAGACCTTACAGGTGCATACGGTGACCGCCACACAGACTGGTATTCAGCCGCAACCAGGCAGGGCTTTGGCGCGAGCACGAACGTTGTCTTTGTCATTATTCGCAGTGCCGTTGCAGACGGCATTCCTGCCAGCAATACGCCATCGGATTCTGCGCACTCGGGCCACCTGACCCGAAGGCCCCCAGACGGTCGTGCCCCAACGACCCGGCCGCGAGAACCGATCACGCGACGTGATGCCCCCGGCGCCTTCATGGCGGACATCCGGCAGGTGGGCACCATCGTCGGGCGATAAACAACGTGTCAGCACAATATGGAATGACGGGCACGGCGGACACCATCGCCGGCGTTGATTTGCGCCGGCCGTGCGCCGCGCGGCCCAACCCTTCGGGGGGCTCGCGCGGCCGACACTCTGGGCGCGACTGCGCCCCAAGCCTCAAACAAGCCACAGCACATGGCGGGAGAGCACACAATGTCCAGCACAGCAGCCAACTCAGAACAGGATTTCGGCGACAAGCCCACCGAGCGCCGGGATACGGACAACTACGTCCATGAATACGTGGATTCCTTCGTCGACAAGTGGGATGACCTGATCGACTGGGACAGCCGCGCCAAGAGCGAGGGTGATTTCTTCATCAATGTCCTCAAGGAACGGGGCGCCAAGCGCATACTGGACGTGGCCACCGGCACCGGCTTCCACTCCATCCGCCTCCTGGAGGCCGGCTTCGACGTGGTGAGCGTCGACGGGGCCCCCGAGATGCTGGTCAAGGCCTTCGAGAACGGCCGTAAGCGGGGTCATATCCTGCGCACCACCCAGGCGGACTGGCGCGAACTGAACCGCGACATCTACGGCCGCTATGACGCCGTGGTGTGCCTGGGCAACTCCTTCACCCACCTCTTCAGCGAGGCCGACCGCCGCAAGGCCCTGGCGGAGTTCTATGCCGCCCTGAACCACGACGGCGTGCTCATCCTGGACCAGCGCAACTACGACGCCATCCTCGACCACGGCTACTCCAGCGCGCATACCTTCTATTACTGCGGAGACAACGTCTCCGTGCATCCCGAACACGTGGACGACGGCCTGGCCCGCTTCCGCTACGCCTTCCCCGACAACTCCGTGTTCCATCTGAACATGTACCCCCTGCGCAAGGCCTACGTGCGCCGCCTGATGCGTGAAGTCGGTTTCCAGAACATCGAGACCTTCGGTGACTTCAAGGAGACCTACCACGAAGCCGAGCCGGACTTCTTCATCCACGTGGCCGACAAACGCTATATGGGAGAAAAATAATGAGCAATCAGTATGATGGTGCCGTCGCCACCGCCCGCGACTACTACAACAGCGAAGACGCCGACAACTTCTACTTCCGCGTCTGGGGTGGAGAGGACATCCACATCGGCCTGTATGAATCCGACGACGAGCCGATCCCGGATGCCAGCCGCCGCACCGTCGCCCACATGGGCGACCTGCTGGGTGAACCCTCCAAGGACGCCAAGATCCTGGACGTGGGTGCCGGCTACGGCGGCGCCGCCCGCTACCTGGCCGCCACCTTCGGGTGTCACGTGACCGCACTGAACCTCTCCGAGGTGGAGAACGAGCGGGACCGTGAGATGAACAAGGCCCAGAAGCTGGACCACCTCATCGAGGTGTGGGACGGCAGCTTCGAGGACATCCGGGCTGAGGACAACACCTTCGATATCGTCTGGTCCCAGGATGCCATCCTGCACAGCGGCAACCGCACCAAGGTGGTGGAAGAGGTGGCCCGGGTACTCAAGCCCGGTGGCGTCTTCATCTTCACCGACCCCATGCAGGCCGATGACGCCCCCGCGGACCGACTGCAGCCCATCTACGACCGGATCCATCTGGAGACCCTGGGCTCCCCCGGCTTCTACCGCGAGGCCGCGAAGAAGGTGGGCCTGGAGGAGATCGGCTTCGAGGACCACACCCATCAGCTGCCGCGCCACTATGGCCGCGTGCTCAAGGAGCTGGAGTCCCGTGAGGACAGCCTCAAGGGCCTGATCTCCGACGAATACATCAGCCGCATGAAGAAAGGTCTGCAACACTGGGTCGACGGCGGCAAGGCCGGCTACCTCTGCTGGGGCATCTTCCGCTTCCGCAAGGCCTGATACCCCTCGCCCCGCTTCGATCCCTACCATTCCTCAGGAGAAACCGAAAACATGAGCAAAACCTACCTGTTCACCTCCGAATCCGTGTCCGAAGGCCATCCCGACAAGATGGCGGACCAGATCTCCGACGCCGTGCTGGACGCCTATCTGGCCCAGGACCCCAAGGCCCGCGTCGCCGCCGAGACCGTCACCCAGACCGGCATGGTGCTGCTGGCCGGTGAGGTGAAGTCCACCGCCACCATCAACGTGGAAGACCTGGTACGTGAAGTGGTGCTGGACATCGGCTACGACAGCTCCGACAAGGGCTTCGACGGCAACACCTGCGCCGTGCTCAACTCCATCGGCGCCCAGTCCATGGACATCAACCAGGGTGTGGACCGCACCCGCCCCGAAGATCAGGGTGCCGGGGACCAGGGCCTGATGTTCGGCTTTGCCTGCAACGAGACGGACGTGCTCATGCCGGCCCCCATCCACTTCTCCCACCGCCTGGTGCGCCGTCAGGCCGAGGTACGCAAGAACGGCACCCTGCCCTGGCTGCGCCCCGACGCCAAGAGCCAGGTGACCTTCCGCTACGAGGGCGGTCAAGCCGTGGCCGCCGACGCTGTGGTGCTGTCCACCCAGCATGACCCCGAGATCGACCAGAAGGACCTGCAGGAAGCGGTCATGGAGGAGATCATCAAGCCGGTGCTGGGCGAAAAGTGGCTGCACAAGGACACCAAGTTCCACATCAACCCCACCGGCCGCTTCGTCACCGGCGGCCCTCTGGGCGACTGCGGTCTCACCGGCCGCAAGATCATCGTGGACACCTACGGCGGCATGGCCCGCCACGGTGGCGGTGCCTTCTCCGGCAAGGACCCCTCCAAGGTGGACCGCTCCGCGGCCTACGCCGCCCGCTACGTGGCCAAGAACATCGTCGCCGCCGGTCTGGCGGATCGCTGCGAGGTGCAACTCTCCTACGCCATCGGCGTGGCCGAGCCCACCTCCATCGCCGTGGAGACCTTCGGCACCGGCAAGATCGATGAGCTGCGCCTCACCGAGCTGGTTCGCGAACACTTCGACCTGCGTCCCTACGGCATCCTCACCATGCTGGAGCTGGAAAAGCCGGTCTACCGCCCCACCGCCTCCTACGGCCACTTCGGCCGCGAGGACCTGGGCGTGTCCTGGGAGCGCACCGACCGCGCCGGTGCCCTGGCCGCCGCGGCACGCTGATCCCACGGGAACTGCCGCCCCGGGATCCCCCGGGCGCGGCCCGTGATCGGCAAGGGCCGGGAGGGGTGCCCCCTCCCGGCCCTTTCTCGTCTGTAGGGTCCAGAACCTTTCTCCTCGGGTCTCTGACGGATCGCCTCCAGCCTGGTCACATTCGTCACCGATCTGCCCCCCTGGCCAGCGCCCGCACCAACTCCAGGGTCCGCCGCGCCTCCTGCGGGTCCAGGCGGCTGATGGCAAACCCCACATGGACGATCACATAGTCCCCCACCGCCACCTCATCCAACAGCGCGGTGCTCACCGTCTTGCACACCCCCCCCAGATCCACCCGTACCTGATCCCCGGGCAAGCGCTCCACCACCTCAGCCGGTACAGCCAGGCACATGGGCCACCTCCGGGGATCGACCGGGGACACGGGAGGGATCCCCCGGCGGCTGCAGATGGCGCACCCCCACCCAGGCCTGGCCCAGGCTCAACCCGCCGTCCCCGGGGGGCAGGGCCACCGGTTCGAAGACCTCCAGGCCGGCGTCCTCCAGACGGGTCCGAAGGTCCCTCATCAATCGGCGGTTGAGCACACACCCGCCCGCCAGGGCGACCTGACCCAACCCCTGCGCCCGGCCCGCCTCCAGGATCCATAGGGCCAGGCCCTGGGCCACCGTGGCGTGAAACACCGCCGCCCCCTCCCCCGCATCCCGACGGGGGTCACAGAGCCACTCCAGCAGCGGGATGAAGTCCAGCACCCCGTGTTCAAGGCACCACCCCCGAGGCAATGGCCCTGCCGGCCCGTATCCCTGTGCTGCGCCCTCCAGGCGCAGGGCCGCCTCCCCTTCATACCCCGAGACCTCCAGGATCCCCAAAAGCGCCGCCGCCGCGTCGAACAGCCGCCCCAGGCTGGTGGTCTCCGGGCAGCAGCCCACCCCCCGTTGGAGGAGGCCGCGGACATCCGGGGCCAGGGGCTGTCCGGCGAAACGGTGCGGGATCTCCTCCCCCCGGCCCAGGGCGTGCAGGGCCGAGGCCCCCATGCGCCAGGGCTCCGCCGCGGCCCGGTCGCCACCAGGCAGGGCCAGGGGGCGCAGATGCCCCAGCCGACGGAAGTCCGCCCCCTCCAGCCACAGGCACTCGCCCCCCCAGGCGTTGCCATCGCTGCCCAGGCCGAAACC
>JBKGXY010000021.1:0-23091 GCA_046546415.1 Ectothiorhodospira sp. | reverse complement strand
GGTGATCAGGTTGCGACATCCTACCACTGAGAAGGATCGGCAGAAATGAAACCCATGGGGTTGTCCGGGCGATCCCCGGGAAGGGAAGGTCTATCGTTACCACGCGGCTCGTGGCCCAGGGTGGGTTGGCTGGTGTGCCTGCTGGCCCTTTGGGCCCTGGTGCCTTCGGTTGCCCCGGCGGCGGAGGGAGATGGGCCGGTGCACACCTTTGAACTGGAGAACGGCATGCGGGTCCTGGTACGGCCGGACGACCGGGCCCCGGTGGTGACCTCCATGGTCTGGTACCGGGTGGGTTCCAGCTATGAGCATGATGGGATCACGGGGATCTCCCATGCCCTGGAGCACATGATGTTCAAGGGCACCGAGGCCCATCCGGCGGGGGAATTCTCGCGCATCATCTCGGAGCTGGGCGGACGGGAGAACGCCTTCACCGGGCGCGACTACACCGCCTATTTCCAGCAGCTTGCGGCGGATCATCTGGAAAGGGCCCTGGAACTGGAGGCGGACCGGATGCAGCATCTCACCCTGCCCGAAGATGAATTCCGCAGGGAGATGCGGGTGATCCGGGAGGAGCGCCGTCTGCGCACCGAGGACAACCCCGATGCCCTCGCCCGGGAGCATTTCCAGGCCACCGCCTGGTTCAACAGCCCCTACGGTCAGCCGGTGATCGGATGGATGACGGATATCGAGGCCTACACCGTGGAGGACCTGCGGGAGTGGTATGAACGCTGGTACCACCCCGCCAACGCCCTGTTGGTGGTGGCGGGGGACGTGGATCCCGAGGCGGTGCACCGCATGGCGGAGACCCATTTCGGGGACATTCCGGCCCGTCCGGTGCCCGAGGTGAAACCGCGGACGGAGACCGCCCAGCGGGGGGAACGGCGCATCACCGTCCGCGCCCCGGCGCGGGTCCCGCATCTGCGGATGGGCTACAAGGTTCCGGCCCTGACCACCGCCCCCGAACCCTGGGAGGCCTATGCCCTGCTGGTGGCGGCGGGCATCCTGGATGGCGGTGAGAGTGCGCGCATCCCCCGGGAACTGGTGCGGGGGCGGTCCCTGGCCGCCTCTGCCGGGGCCGGCTATAGCCCCTTTGCCCGCCTGGATACCCTCTTCACCCTGTGGGCCACGCCCGCCCCCGGGGAGGATCGCGAGGCGGTGGAATCGGCCCTGACGGAGATGGTGTCCCGTCTGCGGGAGTCCCCGCCCACGGAACGGGAACTGGAACGGGTGAAGGCCCAGGTGATCGCCCAGGACGTCTATCGCCGGGATTCCATCCACGGCCAGGCCCTGCGCATCGGCCTGCTGGAGGCCATCGGCTTGTCCTGGCGGGAGGGGGAGGCCTTTGCAGAGCGGGTGGAGGCGGTGACCGCCGAGCAGGTGCAGGAGGTAGCGCGCAAGTATCTGGACCGTTCCCGGCGCACCGTGGCCTGGCTGGATCCACTGCCCGTGGGGGAGCGTTCCGGCGCGGATGCGGCTGAGGACGATGACGATGACGATGACGCGGGGGATTCGTGATGGATCCGAGGGTGACCTGGATGAGGGGGATCGTTTGCGCCGCCCTGGTGTGGGTATCGCTGTGGATGGCCGCCCCGGCGGCGGCGGATTCGGCCTACCCGGAGATCCGTTACTGGGAGACGGGGAACGGGTTGCGGGTGTACTACGTGCACGTCCCGGATCTGCCCATGGTGGATCTGCGCCTGGTGTTCGATGCCGGTGCCGCCCGGGACGGCCATCTGCACGGGCTGGCCCGGCTGACCAATCAGCTGCTCACCGAGGGCGCGGGGGGTTGGGACGCCGACACCGTGGCGGAGCGTCTGGACGCCGTGGGTGCCCGGCTGGAGACCGCCTCCGAACGGGACATGGCCGTGGTTTCCCTGCGCAGCCTGACGCAGCCGGACCGCTTGGCACAGGCCGTGGACACCTTCATCGCCGTGGCGGCACAGCCCCGCTTCGGGGAGAACGATTTGCTGCGGGTCCGCCGTCAGGCCCGGGTGGCCCTGGACCGCCTGGAGCAGGATCCGGGTGCCCTGGCCCGGCGGGCCTTCTACCGGACCGTCTATGAGGGGCATCCCTATGGCCACATGCCCCTGGGCACGGAACAGGGCCTCAAGGCCATCACCCGGTCGGACGTGCAGGCCTTCCACGGTCGCCACTACGTGGCCCGCAACGGGATCCTGGCCATGGTGGGGGATCTGTCCCCGCGGCAGGCCCGCGAACTGGCCGGGCGCATCTCACGGGCCCTGCCGGAAGGACGGGCGGCACCGGAGCTGCCGCCGGCACCGGTCCTCGATGCGCCCCGTAGGGTGCACGTGCCCTTCCCCTCGGAGCAGGCCCACGTGCTCATGGGGCAGCCCGGGATGCGGCGGGGGGATCCGGATTATTTCCCCCTGTACCTGGGCAATCATCACCTGGGGGGCGGAGGCTTCATCTCGCGATTGATGAAGGCGGTACGCAGCGAGCGGGGGCTGGCCTACAGCGTCCACAGCCATTTCGTGCCCATGGCGGTGGAAGGACCCTTCATCATGGGATTGCAGACCCGCGCGGATCAGGCGGAGGATGCCGTGGGGGTGATGCGGGATACGGTCGGGACCTTCGTGAAGGAGGGCCTGGACAGGGAACAGCTGGAGGCCAGCCGGCGGAACATCGTCGGGGGCTTTCCCCTGCGCATCGATAGCAATGCCGGCATCCTGGATCATGTGGCCATGATCGGGTTCTACGATCTGCCCCTGGATTACCTGGAGACCTTCGTCCCGCGGGTGGAGGCCATGACGCCGAGGATGGTGAACGACGCCTTTGGCCGTCGGCTGTACCCGGAGCGCATGGTGACGGTGATCGTCGGGGGTCAGGAGTGAAGAAGGGCCCCCGCCGGGGTGCCCCCGGCCGGGTGCGCATCATCGGTGGCCGCTGGCGCGGGCGTCGGTTGCCCGTGCCTCCCGGCCCCGGTCTGCGCCCCACACCGGACCGGGTCCGGGAGACCCTGTTCAACTGGTTGCAGCCGGTCCTGTCCGGGGCGGTCTGTCTGGACCTGTTCGCCGGGTCCGGGGCCCTGGGCCTGGAGGCCGCATCCCGGGGGGCCGGGCGGGTGATGCTGGTGGAGCGCGACGCCCGTCTGGCCTCCCACCTGCGTGACCAGGTGCGGGTCCTGGGGTCGGAGACGATCCGGGTGCACGCCGGGGATGCCCTGGCCTATCTGGAGCGGTGCGAGGAGGCGTTCGATCTGGTCTTTCTCGACCCCCCCTACCGTCGCGACCTGTTGCCCGGTTGTCTGGATCGGCTGTCGCGGCCGGGACGTCTCCGGCCCGGGGCCCGGGTCTATCTGGAGCACGGCGGCGATGAGGACCCGCCGTCGCTGCCGGCGGGATGGACGGTGCTGCGCCGCACCCGGGCCGGGGAGGTGGCGGGGCTGCTGGTGGCGGCGGAAGGGGGGTGATCGGCGAGGTTCTTCCCCTCAGTCGCCCCGGGCCTCGGCCAGCAGACGACGGGCCAGGCGTTCCGACTGGCCGGCGTAGCCGCCGCCGAAGAGATTGAAGTGGTTCAGCAGGTGGTAGAGGTTGTACAGGTCCCGGCGGGTCCGGTAGCCCGGGTCCCGGGGCCACACGGCGTCGTAGGCGGCGTAGAAGTCCGCGCCACAACCGCCGAAGAGCTCGGTCATGGCCACGTCCGCCTCCCGGTCGCCGAAGTAGACCGCCGGGTCGAAGATCACCGGGTTCCCCTCCGGATCGGCGTCCTGGTTGCCCCCCCACAGGTCCCCGTGGAGCAGGGAGGGACGGGGCGCGTAGCCCTCGAAGAAGGCGGGAAGGACCTCCATCAACGCCTCCACGGCCTGCAACAGTCCCCCCCCGGCGCCCTGGTGCCGGGCCTGCTCCAGCTGGTACCCCAGGCGGTGCCGGCGCCAGAAGACGATCCAGTCCGACTCCCGGGTGTTGATCTGCGGGGTACTGCCGATGGTGTTGTCCCGGTGCCAGCCGAACTGCGCCCGGGTGCACTGGTGCAGCCGGGCCAGTTGTTCCCCGAAGCGGCGCGGGTCGCGAGGCCCGCCCAGGGGGATATGCTCCATCACCAGGTAGGCCCGGCCGGCGGCGGTGCCGTGGCACAGGGGTTCGGGGACGCGGATCGCCCCCGGTTCCCGCAGGGCCTGCAGGCCCTCGGCCTCGGCGGTGAACATCTCCGCCCGTTCCGGCCGGTTCAGCTTGACGAAGAAGCGCCGTCCGTCCGTCCCCCGGAGGGTGGTGGCCTCGTTGATGCAGCCGCCGCCGGTGCTGCGCCGCTCCGCGAGGGAGAAGGGGGTGCCGGTGGCGTGGGTGATCTCGTCGCTCAGGGTCTGCCAGAGGGTCATGAAGTGGATCTGTGGATCAGCGGTGGATGCATGTGCCCGGTTAGGGTCCCGCCCTACAGGCAGGTGCGTTCCGTGTATCCGGGGGCGTCGCAGATGGGGGTCCGGGCCGTGTCCCCGTCGCCGCCCCAGCGGTCCTGATGGGCCAGATCCACCCGCATCAACCGGTCTGCCGGGGTGATGGGGGGCAGCAGGCTGCTGAGGGTGGTGGGGTCGTGTCCCATGCGCACCTCGTAGAGCACCCGGTAGGCGAGTACGCGGCGCACGTATTTTCGGGTCTCCGCGTAGGGGATGAGTTCGGCCCAGATGTCCGCGGCCATGGCTTCCCCCGGGAGCCAGCGATCCACCCGTCCCGCGCCGGCGTTGTAGGCGGCGGTGGAGAGCATGGGGTGCCCCCCGAAGCGGTCCAGGTTGCGCCGGAGATAGTAGGTGCCGATGCTCACGTTCACCCCCGGGTCCAGCAGCCGGAAGGGATGGTCCAGTCTCAGGCCCACGCGGGGGGCCATGGCCCGCCCCGTGGCGGGCATGATCTGCATCACCCCCAGGGCACCGGCGTGGGAGCGGGCGTCGGCCATGAAGGCGCTCTCCTGGCGCGCCACCGCCATGGCCCAGGCCGGGTCGATGCCCTGGGCGTCGGCCTTTTCCCGGAACAGGTCCGCATGTACCAGGGGGAAGCGCAGGTCGATGTCGTCGAAGTGGCCGGCGCGGGCGACGGTGAAGATGGCCCGGTCGTGCCAGCCCCGCCGGTGGGCCAGGCTGGCGGCCGCCAGCAGGTCCCGGTCGTCCAGCCGCCGCTGCAGGGGAAGCCATTCGCGACGGGCATCGATGATCCTTCCCAGGGCGTGGAGTTCCATGGCCCGCTGCAGGCCGGGACGTTCCAGCACCGCCTGCAGCCTGGATTGGGAGACCTCCAGGGGGCGGTGGCCGATGCGGTAGGGGGCCTGGATGCGGTCGGCGGCCATAAAACCGTAGAAGTTGCGCTCCCGCGCCACCTGGGCGTAGAGCCTGTGAGCGCTGTCCCGGTCCCCCAGGCGTTCCAGGGCCCGTGCGTGCCAGTAGCGCCAGCGGTCCTCATCCCGCGCTTGTGTGGACATCCGCGTGATGGTCTCGGCCACGGTCTGCCAGTCCCGCACCGAGAGGGCGGCCCGGGCCTGCCAGGCGCGCAGCTGGTCGTCGAAGACGGCGTCGGGCAGGGTCTCCAGGTGGGGCAGGGCGTCCGCCATCTCCCGCAGGGTCAGGCGCAGGGCGATGTAGCGGCGGATCTCCAGGGCCGTCTCCCGGCTCAGGCCCCAGGCCTGTGCATCTCCCTCCGTCTCCCAGGCCGCCAGGGCCTCGCGGGGCTCGCGCCGGGCCAGGCGCCGGAGGGTGTCTTCCAGGATCCTCCCGGCCCGGGGGTGGTCGTCGGCGCGCCAATCCGCTTCGGTGATCCGCTCCGGGTCCTGTCGCAGGGCCAGCCAGCGGTCCGCCCAGGGGGCATCGGTGTCGGCAAGATAGCGCGTGAGGTAGCGGGCGAGCCGGGTCTGGCCCGCCTCCACGGCCAGGGTGAAGCGCTCCCAGGCCAGTTCGGTGGTGAGCCCTCCAGCCTCGCGCCAGGCATCGAAGACCGGGTCACAGGCCTTGGGCTGGGAGTACCCCACGAGCCACAGTCCCTCCACGCCCTCCAGTGCCGCCTTCCGTTGCCCGGTGCGCAGCAGGGCGGTGCGGCGTTGGCAGGCCAGTGGGGTGCCCAGCCCGTCTTCGTAGTCCTCCAGGAAGGCCTTCCAGCGGCCTTCGTCGGCCAGGTGCCCCAGCCAGCGGCGGTGCAGGCGCTGCCCCGGCGGGGTGTCGCCCCAGCGTTCCAGGAACCGGCGGATCTCGTCTTCCGGGGCCTGTTCCAGGCGGGCCTCCAGGTCGGCCTGCAGGAGATAGGGGCGCAGGGGGTAGTCCCCCAGGGACTTCAGGTGTTCGTGGAAGGCCGTCTGATCCCCCCGCTCCAGCGCGGATTCGGCCCGCAGGTAGGTCTCGCGCTGGCCGGTGAGGTCCGTCAGGGGCGGGGCCGCGGTGGCCGGCAGGATCAGGCCGAGGAGGGTCAGCAGGCCGATCAGGCGCACCGGGATGGACATGGCAGGCTCCTTCCGGCTGATCCGGGGGCTGGGTTATCGGGGTATATGGCCCTTCCAGGGCCCGGGCTACGGGGCACGGCATGCCGGTGCTCCTCCGGGCACTCTAGGGCCCTTCTGGCGGGGTGGCAAGGGGCGGTGGTCCTCACCCGATCGGTGGTCCTCCATCCAGCAGGTACCACTGGCCCGGTGCCAGACCGTCCAGGGTCCAGGACCCCACGCGATAGCGGATGAGGCGCAGGGTGGGATGCCCCACGGCGGCGGTCATGCGCCGCACCTGGCGGTTGCGGCCCTCCGCCAGGGTGAGTTCCAGCCAGGCGGTGGGGATGTGGCGGCGATGGCGGATGGGGGGATCCCGTGGCCAGAGGGTGGTGGGCGGGTCCATGAGGCGGGCGCCTGCGGGGCGGGTGACCCCGTCCTTGAGTCCCACCCCCTGGCGCAGGATCTCCAGGGCGGCCTCGTCGGGGAGGCCCTCCACCTGGGCCCAGTAGGTCTTGGTCATGGCGTGGGCGGGATCGGTGATGCGGGCCTGCAGCCGACCA
Organism: Ectothiorhodospira sp.; assembly: GCA_046546415.1. GTDB lineage: Bacteria > Pseudomonadota > Gammaproteobacteria > Ectothiorhodospirales > Ectothiorhodospiraceae > Ectothiorhodospira. Next base: position 16,117 of record JBKGXY010000021.1, on the reverse strand, counting down.
TCGTCGGTGAGCACCACCAGACCCTCGCTGTCCCGGTCCAGGCGACCGGCGGCGTAGACCCCGGGGACGGGGATGAAATCCGCCAGGGTACGGCGCCCCTCGGCGTCGGTGAATTGGGTGAGCACGTCAAAGGGCTTGTTGAACAGCAGGATGCGGGGCCTGCCCCGCGGGGATGGGGTCGGTTGCGGGGCGGAGCGCCTTGAGCCGCGGCGGGGGTTGGCGCGTCTATGCCGGCTCATGGAGCCGGGGGGTGGGCAGATCCATGTGGTGGGCCAGGTCCGTGAGCCGCGCCGCATCCACGGGGCCGCGCTCCAGGGTGAGCCCCGGGGGGAGGTCGGTGTCGCAGTGGATGCCCGTGAGCTGTCGGGACAGGCGCACGGTGTCCTGGTGGGTCTCCACCAGGGTCATCAGCCGGCGCGCGCCCCGCAGGGGCATGCGGCCGATGGCGGGGATGTCCTCCAGCAGGGCCGGGAGGGTGCCGGCCCGGCGCAGCAGGCGTGCGGCGGTGGCCATGCCCACCCCCGGGATGCCGGGGATGTTGTCCACCTTGTCCCCGGCCAGGGCCAGTTGATCCGCGACCTGGTCCGGCCGCACCCCCAGGCGCTTCTCGATGCCGGCCGGGTCCAGGCGGTTGGGGTGGCGCGGGTCCCACCAGTGATCCCCCGGGGTGATGAGCTGGGCCAGGTCCTTGTCACCGGTGACGAGGGTCACGGTGCGTCCCCGTTCGCGTTCCTGGTCCGCCAGGGTGCCGATGACGTCGTCCGCCTCGAAGTGGAGGCTGGATACGGCGGTCACGCCCAGGGCCTCCACCAGGGCCCGGCACCAGGGGAACTGACGGCTGAGCGCCTCGGGCGCCGGTGGCCGGTTGGCCTTGTAGGCGGGGAGGAGGGCGTGCCGATGGGAGGTTTCCAGGTGCTCGTCGAAGGCAAAGGCGATGCGTTGCGGGCGTTCCGACTGCAGCAGGCCGTGGACGAAGCGCGCGAATCCGTGGACCGCGTTGGCGGGCTGTCCGTCGCGGGTGGTGATGTCCCCGGGCAGGGCGAACCAGGCCCGGAAGATGAAGATGCTGGCGTCGATGAGATAGGTGGGGGCGGTCACGGGGGCAGTCTAGCAGAGAAGGATCGGTGCGGGTCGCTGCGTGTCGCCGCGGGTTCTGTTACGGTGTGAGGCGTCCACAGATCATCCGGTCCGCCGTGACCGGGGGGGGAGGCGAGATGAAGTTCAACGTGGAGGTGGATGCCACCCCTGAAGAGATGCGGGCCTTCCTGGGCCTGCCGGACGTGGCGCCGCTGCAGCAGGAGATGTTGGAGGAACTCTCGAGGCGCATGCGGGAGGGTCAGCAGGGCTACGATGCCCTGGCCCTGATGCAGCCCATGATGCAGAACGGCCTCGCCGGTATGGATGCATTCCAGAAGCTGTTCTGGCAGGCCTTCAGCCAGCAGGGCGGGCAACAGGCCCCGGATCACCGGGAGGAATGATGCCCTCCGGGATGGGGGGCGGGCCCCGAAGGGGCCGCGTGGCCTGGCGTGGGGCCTGCTTTGGTAGAATCACCCGCGGGCCGGATGGGCCCCGGGGGCGAACGGGAGATCCGGTCGCTTTCCTTCATCACTGAACCAATGATCCGGAGGTAGCTTCATGAAGAATCCCATGCGCGTCGCCGTGACCGGCGCGGCTGGCCAGATCTCCTACAGCCTGTTGTTCCGTATCGCCGCCGGCGACATGCTGGGCAAGGATCAGCCCGTCATCCTGCAGTTGCTGGAAATCACCCCGGCCATGGACGCGCTGCGCGGTGTGGTCATGGAGCTGGAGGACTGCGCCTTCCCGCTGCTGGCGGGGGTCACCACCTCCGATCGTCCCCAGGAGGCCTTCGAGGGGGCCGACGTGGCCCTGCTGGTGGGGGCCCGCCCCCGGGGGCCCGGTATGGAGCGCAAGGACCTGCTGGAGGCCAACGCCGCCATCTTCTCGGAACAGGGCAAGGCCCTGAACGCCGTGGCCAGCCGCGACGTGAAGGTGCTGGTGGTGGGGAACCCCGCCAATACCAATGCCCTCATCGCCCAGCGCAACGCCCCGGACCTGAACCCGCTCCATTTCACCGCCATGACCCGCCTGGACCACAACCGGGCCATGGCCCAGTTGTCCGAGAAGACGGGGGCGGCCACCACGGAGATCCGGCGCATGATCGTCTGGGGCAACCATTCCGCCACCCAGTACCCGGACATCAGCCAGGCCACGGTGCGCGGCGAGGCCGCCCCGGACCTGGTGCCCCGGGACTGGTACGAGTCCACCTTCATCCCCACGGTGCAGCAGCGGGGGGCGGCCATCATCAAGGCCCGGGGTGCCTCCAGCGCCGCCTCCGCCGCCAGTTCCGCCGTGGATCACGTGCGTGACTGGGTCCTGGGCACGCCCGAAGGGGACTGGACCAGCATGGCCATCCCCTCCGATGGCAGCTACGGCATCGCGCAGGGGCTGATCTATTCCTTCCCGGTCACCTGCAGTGGTGGCAAGTACCACATCGTGCAGGGGCTGGAGATCGACGACTTCAGCCGCGAGCGCATGCAGGCCACGGAACAGGAACTGCGCGAGGAACGGGACGGGGTGGCCCACCTGCTGCCCTGACGGTCCCGCGCCGTGCCCCGGGGTTCCCGGGGCACGGCCCATGGGTCCGGGCTTCCGGACCGGTGCCAGTCGGGATCAGTCCGGGGTGGGCTCCAGGATCTCCAGGTCCGCCGGATGACGGATGCGCATCCGGGGCTGGCCCCGATGGGTATAGACGTAGCCACGGCCCTGCACCCGCTCGCCTTCCAGATCCTCCGGATCCAGTCCGGGGAAATACCGCATGTCATCCTTGTCGATGCGCAGGGCGGCCACGTCTTCGTCCAGGTTGATCCAGTGGGCGCGGCGGCTTTCCCCGATGCGCGTGACCTCGCCCTCCACCCGGTGGAACCCCCGGGCGTCCCGGGGCAGCTCCCCCGCCTGGAACACCCGGTAGCGATCCAGGGACCAGAGCCCCTCCCGGGCTGCCCGGGCCCGGGCCTCGGCCGCCCGGTAGCAGTCCAGATGACGATCGTTGGGCGGGATGGTGAGGGCGGTGGCCAGTCCACGATCCAGCAGGAGGGCGCTGATGGGCGTGCCCCCGGGGGTGTACAGGTGGGCGAGGGTGCGTCCGTGGGGATCATGGCGCTCCTGGTCCGGTTCCAACACCACCCGGTCCTCGTGGTCGTCCAGGAGTTCCTGCAGGGCCTTGCGCGCCTCCCGGGCATAGGGCTCGGCCTCGTCCCGGGCCCAGTGGATCTCCGGGGTGTCCAGCCCGATGAGCCGTACCCGGGTCCCGTCTTCCAGACGCACGGTGTCGCCGTCGTGGACGTGATCCACCGTGGCCGTCCGGGTCAGGCCGGTCGGAGAGGTGCAGCTGCGCGGCAGATCCCCTTCCTGGGCGGCCGCCGGACCGGGGGCGAGGATCCAAACGCAGAGGGCGCTGCACAGCAGCGCCCTCTGCATGGAACCACGATGGAACGCCATGGCCCGGCCCGGGATCACATCCCGTAGCGGCGACGGAACTTGTCCACCTGGCCGGCGGTGTCGACGATCTTCTGCTTTCCGGTGTAGAAGGGGTGGCAGGCGGAACAGACTTCCACGTGCAGCTCGCCCCCCTTGTGGGTCGATCGGGTCTGGATCGAGCTTCCGCAACTGCAGGTCACGGTTACTTCTTGGTAATCGGGATGGATCTCCGCCTTCATGCAAGCACCCTCGAAAGCCTGTAGCGCTGGAAAAGGGCGAGAAATATACTGCAAACCCGGTGCGCTGGCAAGCACGGGACCCGCGGACCCCATTTGCGCGGAAGATCCCATGCGTCTCCTGAGGTTGTACCGGCAAACCCGCCTGCCTCAAGGTGTTTTCTCCCTTTTCCACACATCCTGTGGATAACTCTGTGGACGACGTGGGGGATTCCGTGTGCGAGCCGCATGGTCACGGGCCTGAAAACAGATCGATCATTATTTGTCCAATTTCACAAGTGGTTGTTTTTAATGTATAAAATGAGATACCCCCTGACCCGGAAACGGCCCCGGGACGGTTCCGGGTCCGCCCTTGACGCGGACTGGCGCGTTGTGAATAAGGGGAGGCCCATCGCCCCGGGGATCCCGCCATGCACCCTGCCGTGACCCCGCCCCGGGTGGGGTTCGTGAGCCTGGGCTGTCCCAAGGCCCTGTCGGACTCGGAGCGTATCCTCACCCGCCTGCGGTCCGAGGGCTATGCCGTCTCATCCACCTACGGGGACGCGGACCTGGTGGTGGTGAACACCTGCGGGTTCATCGATGCGGCGGTGGAGGAATCCCTGGAGGCCATCGGCGAGGCCCTGTCCGAGAACGGGCGGGTGATCGTCACCGGCTGCCTGGGGGCGGAGGCGGAACGGGTGCGCCGGGCCCATCCCGGGGTCCTGGCGGTGACCGGGCCCCATGCCCTGGAGGCGGTGATGGAGGCGGTGCACCGGCACCTGCCGGCACCCCATCTCCCCTTCGAGCGCCTGGTGCCGCCCCAGGGGGTGCGCCTGACGCCGGATCACTACGCCTATCTGAAGATCTCCGAGGGCTGCAATCACCACTGCAGCTTCTGCGTCATCCCCCGTTTCCGTGGCCCCCTGGTGAGCCGGCCCATCGGAGAGGTGATGGAGGAGGCCCGGCGCCTGGTGGAGGCCGGCGTGAGGGAGCTGCTGGTGATCGCCCAGGATTCCGCGGCCTACGGCCTGGACGTGAAGCACCGCACGGGGTTCTGGGGCGGCCGTCCCCTGCGCACCGATCTCCATGCCCTGGCCTCGGCCCTGGGGGAGCTGGGGGTGTGGGTGCGGCTGCACTACGTCTATCCCTATCCCCATGTGGATGCCCTGCTGCCGCTCATGGCCGAGGGGCGGGTCCTGCCCTATCTGGACATCCCCCTGCAGCATGGCAGCCCGCGCATCCTCAAGGCCATGCGCCGGCCCGCCGCCACGGAGCGGGTGCTGGACCGTATCCATCGGTGGCGCAGCCTCTGTCCGGATCTGACCCTGCGCAGCGCCTTCATCGTGGGCTTCCCCGGGGAGACGGAGGCGGACTTCGAGACCCTGCTGGATTTCCTCCGGGAGGCCCGCCTGGACCGGGTGGGGTGCTTTACCTATTCCCCGGTGGACGGGGCCCCGGCCAACGACCTTCCGGGGGCGGTGCCCGGGCCCGTGAAGGAGGAGCGCATGGCGCGGTTCATGGAGGTGCAGGCGGGGATCAGCCGGGAGCGCCTGGAGGCGAAGGTGGGGCGCCGTCTCACCGTGCTGGTGGATGCCCTCGATGAGGAGGGTACGGCCATCGCCCGTTCCGGCGCCGACGCCCCGGAGATCGACGGCCTGGTGTTCGTGGAGGGGGAGACCCGGCTGCGGCCGGGGGATTGGGCCGAGGTGGTGGTGGAGGACTGCTCCGACCACGATCTCTTCGCCCGCACGGTCTGAAAGGGGTTCAGGGATCGGTGATGTGCAGCCCGCCGGGCAGGTGACGGCCCAGGCCCAGCCGGTGGAGCAGGCGGACCATGCGCCGTCCGGAGCGTTCCCCCAGGACCGCATGGATGTGGCTCTCCCAATCGGGTTCGGCGGTGTCCAGGAGGTTTTTCAGGTACAGGCCCGCCTCGGTCTCCCCCTCCAGGTCCAGGCGCCGGCTGAAGAACAGGGTGTCCGGGTCCTCCGAGCGGGTGGCCAGGCGCCAGAAGTCCTCCAGACGGCCGCGGATGCGCACGTCCCAGTCCTCGTCGCCGCGGGGACGCCAGGGGGTGATGCCCTGGTCGCGGACCAGGAAGCAGACCCCGCCCCGGTGGTCGGTGACCGAGAGGCAGATGCGCTTGCCCTCCAGGGGGCCCAGCTCCTCGGCGGCGGGTTGCCCCCGGAGCAGGTGGTTCACCAGGGCGGAGAAGACCCGGGTGTGCACCGCGTCGGGCAGCAGGCGCAGGGCGACACCCAGGGGCAGCAGGACGGGGGGCTTGGGGAGCGGCATGGTCGTCACCTGTGGACGCGATCGTGGGTTGTGCAACGGGATTCGGATACAGGATGGCATTCTAGCGGTTGTCCGGCCACGTCCCAAGGCAGTGGGGGCGTGCCTGGGGAATCCGGTTCCGGCCACGGGAAGCGGCTCAGGCGGGTGGTGAACTGCCTTCGGGGTGCGTCTGTCTGCGGGCCAGCAGCCGTTCCAGGGCGGTGAGGCGTTCCACGGTGCCCACATCCATCCAGGCCCCGTGGTGATGTTCACCGCCCACCTGTCCCCGGGCCGCGGCGCTGCACAGCAGCGGGCCCAGGGGGAAGGCCCCCGCCGGGGTGCCCGCCAGCAGGGCGTGGCGGTACCAGCCGATGCCGGCGAAGGTGAGCCGGGGTCCGGGATCTTCGCGGGGGAGTTCGCCAGCGTCGTCACCGTCGCCCGCGAGGGGGGGGACGCCCTGGATACGACCGTCGGCCAGGCTGAAGTCCCCGCCGGGGTGATGCGGGGGGTTGTCCACCAGCACCAGGTGGGCCAGGTCCCCCGGGGCCATGGCGGGGGCGGTCAGGGGGTGGTCGGTCCAGACATCGCCGTTGATCACCAGGAACGGGTCGCTGCCCAGCAGGGGCAGGGCGTTGCGGATGCCGCCGCCGGTCTCCAGGGCCCGGGGCTCCGGGGAATAGTGGATGCGCAGGCCCCAGGTCTCCCCGTCTCCCAGGTGTTCGCGGATCCGCTCACCCAGGTGGCCCAGATTGATGACCACGTCCCGGTAGCCGGCGGCGGCCAGGCGGTCCAGGTGGTATACGATGAGGGGGCGGCCGCCGGCCCGCACCAGGGGCTTGGGGGTGTGGTCCGTGAGGGGGCGCAGGCGTTCCCCCCGGCCGGCGGCCAGGATCATGGCGTGCACGGGTCTGCTCCCGGTTCGGCCTGGGTGAGGGCGGGGACCCCCGGCCCGTCGGCCAGTTGCGGTGTCTCCCGGGCAGAGGCGGGCAGCCCGGCCCGCAGGGCCAGGCGCCGGCCGGGGGGCAGGTGGGCATCGAACCAGGTCCGCACGGGTTCCAGGGCCGGGTGGGCCAGTTCCTGTTCCAGCAGGCGCCACAGCCGAGGCAGGTGGCGCAGGTAGCCGGGCTTGTCGTCCCGCCGCCACAGGCGGGTGAAGATGCCGATGATCTTGGTGGTGCGCTGTGCCCCCAGGAGCCAGAAGCTGTTGTCCAGCAGGTGGGCGTCCAGGCCCGGGAAGGCGTCCCGGTAGCGGGCCATCATGGTCTCGGCCACGCCGGGGTCCACATCCCGGCGGGCGTCGCGCAGCAGGGAGACCAGGTCGTAGGCGGGCGGGCCCACCCGTGCGTCCTGGAAATCCAGCAGGCCGCAGGCGTGCACCCCCTGTCGGCCCGCCAGGACCATGAGGTTGTCCACGTGGTAGTCCCGCAGCACCAGGGTGGGGGGCAGCAGGAAGGCGGGTTCGAGGGCCGTCTCCCAGGCCGAAAGGAACCCGGCCCGCTGGCTGTCGGGGCAGGGGGCGCCGAAGGCCTCGGGCCAGTACCAGTCCAGGAACAGGGCGGTCTCGTCCAGCAGCGTGGCCCCGTCGTAGGGGGGGAGGTCCCCGGCACACTGGCGCGACCAGCGCCGGTGCAGGGCGATGAGGGTGTCCGTGGCCAGGCGGTAGAGACCGAACTCGTCGGCCCCCTCCCCCAGGGCGCGGCTGAAGGTGTGATCCCCCAGGTCCTCCAGCAGCAAAAAGCCCTGGTCCCGGTCGAAGGCGTGGATCCGGGGGGCGCTGAGATCCAGGTCCCGCAGCAGGCGGTCGATGCGCACGAAATCCTCCGCCGACTCGTGGCTGGGGGGGGCATCCATGATCACCCTGGAGATGTTGTGATCCCGCAGGCGGAAATAGCGCCGGAAACTGGCGTCGGCCGAGAGCAGGGTCGGCCTGGGGATGGCGTCCCCCATCACGCCTTGCAGCCACCGGTGCATGGCCGCCTCACGTTGCTGGGGATCGGGGATGGGGATGGTCACGCGTCTGGTCTCCCGGCCCCGGACGGGGCGTCTGTCGCACTGCACAAGCATCGTGCCCCCCGGCATTGACCGCAGGGGGGGCGCCCGGGTGATGATACCCTGCCATCACGGGCGTGGCCCATACGTCCCCGAAGGCATCCCGTTTGCATCGATGCGCCCAAGGCGCGGAAGGAATGATTCATGACCCATCCCAACTGGGCGGTCTGGCCCGGCGGTCCCTATCCCCTCGGCGCCACCTGGGATGGGGAGGGGGTGAACTTCGCCCTGTTCTCCGAACACGCCGAGAAGGTGGAGCTGTGTCTGTTCAGCGCCACCGGACGCCGGGAACTGGAGCGCATCGAGATGCGCTGGCAGACGGACCAGGTGTTCCACTGCTACCTGCCGGAGGCCCGTCCCGGCCTGCTCTACGGGTACCGGGTCCACGGGCCGTACGACCCCGCCGCCGGGCATCGCTTCAATCCCCGCAAGCTGCTGCTGGATCCCTATGCCAAGGCCTTCCATGGCCAGGTGCGGTGGAGTGATGCCCTGTTCGGCTACCGTATCGGCGCCGAGGAGAGCGACCTGGAAGCCGACAGACGTGATTCGGCCCCGGGGATGCCCAAGTGCCAGGTGATCGACACCGCCTTCACCTGGGGGAACGACGCCCCACCCCGTACCCCCTGGCACGAGACGGTCATCTACGAACTGCATGTGAAGGGCTTTACCGCCCAGCACCCCCAGGTCCATCCCACCCTGCGGGGCACCTATGCCGGTCTGGCCACCGCACCGGTCATCGCCTATCTGCAGCGCCTGGGGGTGACGGCGGTGGAGCTGATGCCCGTGCATGCCTTCCTGGATGACCGCCACCTGGTGGAGAAGGGGCTGCGCAACTACTGGGGCTACAACTCCATGGGCTTCTTCGCGCCGGACATGCGCTACTGTGCCTCGGGTCATGTGAACGAATTCAAGACCATGGTCAAGACCCTGCACTCGGCGGGCATCGAGGTGATCCTGGACGTGGTCTACAACCACACCGCCGAGGGGAGTCATCTGGGGCCCACCCTGTCGTTCCGGGGCATCGACAACAACGCCTACTACCGCCTGGTGCCCGAGGACCGCCGCTATTACATGGATTACACCGGTTGCGGCAATACCCTGAACATGCAGCACCCCCGGGTGCTGCAGCTGATCATGGAGTCCCTGCGCTACTGGGTGCAGGAGATGCATGTGGACGGCTTTCGCTTCGACCTGGCCTCGGCCCTGGCCCGGGAGCTGCACGAGGTGGACCGCCTGGGGGCGTTCTTCGACATCATCCACCAGGATCCGGTGCTCTCCCAGGTGAAGCTCATCGCCGAGCCCTGGGACCTGGGCGAGGGGGGGTACCAGGTGGGCAACTTCCCCGTGGGATGGACGGAATGGAACGGCCGTTACCGGGACACGGTGCGGGCCTACTGGAAGGGGGAGGCCGGCCTGATCGGCGACATGGCCTATCGTCTCACCGGCTCATCGGATCTGTACGAATCCAGCGGACGGCGGCCCTACGCCAGCATCAACTTCGTCACCTGCCACGACGGTTTCACCCTGGAGGACCTGGTCAGCTACGACGAGAAGCACAACGAGGCCAACGGCGAGGACAACCGCGACGGGGAAAGCCACAACCTGTCCTGGAACGGTGGCGAGGAGGGCCCCACCCGCAGCAAGCACATCATGGACCTGCGGGCGCGGCAGAAGCGCAACTTCCTGGCCACGCTGTTCCTCTCCCAGGGGATCCCCATGCTGCTGGCGGGGGACGAGCGCGGCCGCACCCAGCGGGGCAACAACAACGCCTACTGCCAGGACAATGAGATCTCCTGGCAGGACTGGACCCTGGACGAATACAGCCGGGATATGCTGCCGTTTGTCCAGTATCTGATCAGCCTGCGCCAGCAGCATCAGGCCCTGCGGCGGCGGCATTTCTTCCAGGGGCGGCCCATCATGGGGGCCGGGGTGAAGGACCTGGCCTGGCTGCGGCCCGATGGCGAGGAGATGGCCGAGGAGGACTGGGGTCAGGGCTATGCCCGCAGTCTGGGGATGTTCATCGCCGGGGACCTGTTCGAGGAATACGACGAGCGTGGCCGAAGGGTGCGGGACACGGACATGATCCTGCTGTTGAACGCGGATCAGGACCCCATCTCCTTCCGCCTGCCCGCCAGGCCGGAGCGCACCCGCTGGGAGGTCCTGGTGGATACCGTCTATCCCCGGGGCCCGCGGCCGGATCAGCGCCGGTTCCACAGCCACGAGATCTACCCCCTGCAGGGGCGATCCCTGGTGCTGCTGGTGAATGCAACCCGCCCCGCGCCGCGCACCGGCAACGGCATCGAGTGAGGCACGCCCCTCAGGAGGCCCGGCGGCGGAGTGCGGCCTCCTGGAGCAGGTACTGTGCCCAGGTCTCGATGCGGCCATCGGCGTGGAGTTCCAGGAGGCGATACCCCGGGGGGAGATCGTCCACCCGGGGCGCTGCGGTATGGGGACGGAACTGCACGCTGGTGGAGGGGGCCCCCAGGAGGCGGACCCCGTTGCGTGTCTTGTCCACCTCCCGGTGGGCATGACCGAAGAGGATCCCCCGCACCTTGGGGTGCGCGTCGATGACGCGAAAGAAGGCCCCGGCGTTGGTCAGGCCGATGCGGTCCATCCAGGGGGTGCCCAGGGGGATCACCGGGTGGTGCAGGGCGATCAGTGCGTTGCGGGCCGGGTGGCGGGACAGGGCCTCCTCCAGCAGCGCCAGTTCGTTGTCGTCCAGGTGCCCCGCGGATTCCCCGCAGACCACGCTGTCCAGCAGGATGATGAGCCAGTCCCCCCGGGTGAGCACCTTGCGGCAGTCGATGTTGTCCCCGGCCAGGGTGTCCTCCATGAGATCCGGGTCATCGTGGTTACCCGGCAGGCAGTGCACCGGCCAGGGCAGGGAGTGAAAGGCGCGCCGCAGGCGCCGGTAGGGGGCGGCGCCCGGGGTGTGGACCAGGTCTCCGGTGACCATCATCAGGTCCAGGGGGTGTTCCCGTCCCCGTACCCGGCGCAGGACCCGTTCCAGGCTGTCGTCGGTGTCCACTCCGGAGCCCATGACGTCTCCGGGCTCGGGGCAGAGGTGCAGATCGGTGATCTGAAGGACGCGCAGGGGCCGCGCCGTGAGTCCCGTCAAGCTCATGAACCACGAACCTCCTTGAGCGGTGGGGATGGGCCTGGGTCACGCGTGCGGCGAGGGCACGCCGATGTCTCCATATTCTGGCAGTATAGTGGAATCGATTGACAGTGCGTTGACAGCCAGCACATTGCGCGGATGCATGGAGGATCGCATGTCCCATTCCAAAAGCCCCCTGGAACCCCGTCTGCAGGCCTATCTGCAGTCGGTCTCGGTGCGGGAGCCGCCGCTGTACCGCCGGTTGCGGGAGGAGACCGCCCATCTGCCGGAACACCGCATGCAACTGGCCCCCGAGCAGGGCCAGTTCCTGGCCCTGCTGGTGGAACTGCTGGGGGCGCGGCGCATCCTGGAGATCGGCACCTTCACCGGGTACAGCGCCCTGTGGCTGGCCGGGGCCATGCCGGAGGACGGTCGGCTCACCTGCTGCGACATCCGTCGTGACTGGACGGACATCGCCGCCCGTTACTGGGACGAGGCCGGCCTGGCCGGTCGCGTCGATCTGCGTCTGGCCCCCGCCCTGGACACCCTGGATGTCCTGCTCTCGGAGGGCGGGGCCGGCGGGTTCGACCTGGCCTTCATCGACGCCGACAAGGGCAACTACGTGAACTATTACCGCCGCTGCCTGCGTCTGGTGCGCCGCGGTGGCCTGATCTGCCTGGACAACACCCTGTGGAGCGGGCGGGTTGCCGACCCGGACGATCATGATCCGGATACCGAGGCCATCCGGGCCTTCAATGCCCTGGCCCACGAGGATCCCTCCGTGAGCCTGAGCCTGGTGCCCATCGGCGACGGGCTCACCCTGGCCCGCCGCCGCTGAACCGCCGCCGCTGCATCAGGGCCGCGAAGCCGAAAGCGCCGGGGGCGGGCGCTTCTGGCGGTTGTCCAGGGGCTTGATGAAGATCTTGGAGTTGCGCTGGAAGTTGTACATCTGGCGGCGCCCGATGGGCAGGGCGGCCATGTCCCCCGGCTCGTAGCCCCGCTCCCGGAACCAGTGGGCAGTGCGGGTGGTGAGCACGAAGATCCGTTCTACCCCCATCTGCGCGGCCCGCTGCTCCTGGTGGGCCACCAGGGTCTCGGCCCGCCCCGCCCCGCGATAGTCCGGATGTACCGCCACGCAGGCCAGTTCCGCCACCCGCTCCTCGGGGAAGGGGTAGAGGGCGGCGCAGGCCAGGATCATCCCGTCCCGTTCGATCACCGCGAAGCGCTCGATCTCCAGTTCCAGCTGCTCCCTGGAACGGCGCACCAGGATCCCCTCCGCCTCCAGGGGCTGGATCAACTCCAGCAGTCCGCCCACGTCCTCGATCTGCGCCTGGCGCAGGCGCTCGTAGCGCTCGCCGGTGATCAGGGTGCCTGCCCCCTCGCGGGTGTAGAGTTCCATCAGCAGGGCCCCGTCCCGGTCCCGGTCCACCAGATGGATGCGCGGCACCCCGGCGCGGGAGGCACGGATGGCACAATCCAGCTGGGCCGTCAGGTCCTCCGGAAGGGTGCGGCGACCCTGAAGCAGGGCACCGGCCTGCTCGGCGGTGAGCTGCATGAGGGGCCGCCGTCGACTGTCCCGCAGGGCGTCGGTGTGGCCGAAGAAGACCAGCTTGTCCGCCTGCAGGGCGATGGCCACCTCCGTGGCCACCTCCTCGGCGCTCAGGTTGAAGATCTCGCCGGTGGGGGAATAGCCCAGGGGGGGCAGCAGCACCAGATCCCCCGCCTGCAGGGGGCGCCGCAGGCCGTCGGTGTCCACGCGCCGCACCTCCCCCGTGTGCTGATAGTCCACGCCGTCGCGCACCCCCAGGGGACGGGCCGTCACGTAGTTCCCCGAGGACACCCGCAGCCGCACCCCGGACATGGGGGTGTTGGGCAGGCCCATGGACAGCAGGGCCTCGATCTCCGCGCGCAGGGCCCCGGCCGCCTCCTTCACCGCCTGCAGGGCCACTGCATCCGTCAGGCGCAGGCCATGGACGTACTGCATGTCCGCCCCCCGTTCCCGCAGGCGCTGCTCGATCTGCGGCCGGGCCCCGTGCACCACCACCAGGCGTACCCCCAGGGTCTGGAGGATGGCGATGTCGTGCAGCTGGGCGGCGAAGCCCTCCTGCAGGGCCATCTCCCCCCCGATGCAGATCACGAAGGTTCGCTCCCGGTGGGCGTTGATGTAGGGGGCGGCCTCCCGGAACCAGGCGACATGGGGGGAGATCGGGCGTTTCTTCGGGCTCATGGGCATGTGGGCATGGGAGGTTGCCGGGATGGTACTCAACCGGGGACGTGCGGGGCCACCATCCCCGGCGCGGTCCGGGCTCATTGTGCCCCATCCTCCTCCAGGCAGAAGCGGTGGATGAGTCCCCGGAGGATCGTGAGGGTCGTCGGGATGCGGTCCATGGCCAGGAATTCGTCCGGCTGGTGGGCCTGGGCGATGTCGCCGGGCCCCAGGATCAAGACGTCCATGCCCAGGCGCTGCAGGAAGGGGGCCTCGGTGCCAAAGGCCACGGCCCCGGCCGGCTGTCCGGTCAGGGTCTCGGCCACACGCACCACAGGGGCATCCGCCGGGGTCTCCATGGGTGGCACGCCGGGGATCAGCCGGAAGACCTCAGGGGTTAGCCCCGAACCCTCCAGGGCGGTGTTCACCCGTTCCTCCAGCGCCGCCCGGAGCAAGTGGGGGTCCATGCCCGGCAGCGGCCGCAGATCTAGGTGCAGTTCGCATTCACCACAGATGCGGTTGGGATTGTCGCCGCCGCGGATGGCCCCGAGGTTCAGGGTGGGTACGGGGACCCCGAAGGACCCGTTGTGGTTCGCCGTCTGGAGGGTGTCCCGCCAGGCCAGGATCGCCGTCATCACACGGTGCATCCCCTCCAGGGCGCTGTTCCCCAGACGTGGGTCGCTGGAATGCCCCGAACGCCCGGTGACGCGCACCCCTTCCATGAGGATCCCCTTGTGCATGCGCACCGGGCGCAGCCCGGTGGGTTCGCCGATGACGGCCTGCCGCCCCAGGGGCTGCCCGCGCTCCGCCAGGGCGCGGGCGCCGGCCATGGAGCTCTCCTCGTCGGCGGTGGCCAGGATCACCAGGGGCTGGCGCAGGGCCCTGGGATCCAGGTCCGCGGCCGCGTCCAGGGCCAGGGCGAGGAAGCTCTTCATGTCGCAGCTGCCCAGCCCGTAGAGCCGTCCGTCCCGGACCACGGCCCGGAACGGGTCCTGGCTCCAGCGCCCGGGATCGCAGGGCACCGTATCCGTGTGCCCCGCCAGCACCAGCCCGCCGGGGCCGCTCCCCAGGGTGGCCACCAGGTTGGCCCGGGCGGGTTCCCCCGGCAGGGGCATCACCTCCGCCCGGAATCCGGCGTCCGTACACCACTGGGCCAGTTCGTCGATGAGGACGCGGTTGCCCAAGTCCCAGTCCGGCGAGACGCTGCTGACGGAGGGGAGGGCGATGAGCCGCTCCAGCATGAACTGCAGGGAGGGAGGGGGCATGTGGGGGTTCCGTCGCAGGTTCGGGCCCATTCCCGCTGGACCGACTGTGGGGGTTGCAGGGGGCGACGGCCTTTGCGCCGCGCCCTTGTATTCAACATACGCCCCCCGTGGCCGGGGTGACAATTACCCATCAAAGGGGACTGGAAAGGGTGTGTAACGGATCCGGTACACCCGGTGATGAGTCTTCAGGGCCCCGCCGGCCGCGGCTTTGCACGGGATGCAGGGAAAGTCGGGTCCCAGGGTGTCACAGTTTTGGGACGGTTTGAGGACTGGAAATCGGGCATTCAGCCACACTTTTCGTGCGTGATTGCTCCAGATGGGTGGTTCTGCGGGCTTTTTCAGTTGTTGGCCTGAGGATTGCCTGAGTTGGGTTACGGACCGGCGAGGTCAATGGCCTTCCAGCCGGACGACACCCCAGCAAAGCCAAGGAGAATGACCCATGTTGACCTTCAAGAAGACCGCGATCTCTGCCGCCATCGCCATGACCTTCGGTCTCGCCGCACCCGCCTGGGCCGATTCGGAAAATACCGGTGAAGGTGAGTTCGGGGACCAGAGCGCCGTTCAGAACACGGATTCGGGCAACTACACCGATTCCGCCAATGACAGCTCGGACAACAGCAACAACTCGGACAACAGCAACAACTCGGACAACAGCAATAACTCCGACAACAGCACTGCCTGGGCGGATTCCCAGAATCCCGACAACAGCAACAACTCGGATAACAGCGACAACTCCGACAACAGCAATAACTCCGATAACAGTACTGCCTGGACGGATTCCCAGAATCCCGACAACAGCAACAACTCGGACAACAGCGACAACTCGGATAACAGCACCAACGACTCGGGAAATTCCTCTGTCGCGGATTCCTATAATACCGATAACACCAATAACTCCGACAACAGCGACAACTCGGACAACAGCGACAACTCCGACAACAGCACCAACGACTCGGGAAATTCCTCGGTCGCGGATTCCTACAATACCGACAACAGCAACAACTCCGATAACAGCACGAATGATACTGGCAATACGAGCATTGCCGACTCCTATAACGATAGTTCCGATCACAGCACGAACGACTCGTTCAACATCACCGATTCCGGGAACGATTCCTCGGACAACAGCGTGGACAACAGCATCACCGATTCGTACAACATCGGGGCCATGGTGGTGAGCGAGAACGCCCTGAGCGGTACGGTGTCGGACAACACGCTGATGGTGGAGGGCGAATCCTCCTACACCGCCTACAACACCGTGGGTGAGGAGGCACTGAGTAACTCCGCCGGGATCACCCAGGTGTCCCAGAACAGCGGTGCCAACAACCATACCCAGCAGCAGGTGTCCGTGCAGGCCCACCTGGGTATGGGTGCTGAGTAAGTCCTCCTGACGGATGTCGGGTGAGTCCGGGTGGCGGGTTCCGGCCCGCCACACCGGGTTCCGGTGCGATTCTCATCTTTCCGTTGGGAGAAGGGCGATGTACGGATTGGGATCCTCTTGCTCTTGCGCGGCGGT
>JBKGXY010000020.1:0-24188 GCA_046546415.1 Ectothiorhodospira sp. | reverse complement strand
CCCCCGGGTGCACGGATGCGTGCCCCGGGGAAGCAGGGCATACCCGCGCCCGCCCGGCGCAGGGGGGCGTCAGTCCAGCAGGGCCATCACCCCTTCCCGGTCGGGCCGCTCCACCACGCCCTTCTCGGTGACGATGGCATCGATCAGGCCCGCCGGGGTCACGTCGAAGGCCGGGTTCCAGGCACCGGCCCCCTCGGCGGCCACCCGCTGCCCCGCCAGCTCCAGCACCTCCTCCGTGCCCCGCTGCTCGATGGGGATGGCCGCGCCATCCGCCGCCTCCGGGTCGATGGTGGTGGTGGGGGCCACCACCATGAAACCCACACCGTGGTGGCGCGCCAGCACCGCCAGGCCGTAGGTGCCCACCTTGTTGGCGGTGTCGCCGTTGGCGGCGATGCGGTCCGCCCCCACGATCACCCAGCCCACGCGCCCCTGACGCAGGAGTCCGGCGGCGGCCCCCTCGCAGAGCAGGGTCACGGGGATGCCGTCCTGCACCAGTTCCCAGGCGGTGAGCCGGCTGCCCTGGAGCCAGGGGCGGGTCTCATCGGCGAAGACCTGGCCGATGCGGCCCTGGCCGTAGGCGCTGCGGATCACCCCCAGGGCCGTGCCGTAGCCGGCCGTGGCCAGGGAACCGGCGTTGCAGTGGGTGAGCACATCCCGTCCCGGGGTGATCAGGGCCGCCCCCAGCGCTCCCATGCGCCGGTTGCCCGCCACATCCGCCTCGTGGATGCGCTGCGCCGCCGCCAGCAGGGCCGGTTCCGGATCCGCCTGCCCCGACAGGCCATCCATCACCTGCTCCATGTGCCGCAGGGCCCAGAAGAGGTTCACCGCCGTGGGACGGGAATCCGCCAGGGCCTGCAGGGCAGGCCCCATGGCCCGACGCCACTCCGGCCCCGCCTCCCGCCAGGCGGCTCGCCCGGCCAGGACCACGGCATAGGCAGCGGCGACCCCGATGGCCGGGGCACCGCGCACCACCATATCGCGGATGGCCCCGGCCGCATCCCCGGCCGAGTCCAGGTCCACGTAGGTGGTTCGGTGGGGCAGGCAGCGCTGATCCAGGAGCCTCAGGTGCGCACCGGTCCACTGCACGGCGCGGATGGAGTCATGGGTGTCTGTGGTCATGGGTGATGGACAGGTCCGATGGATGGGATCGATCCGTACTCTGCCAGCATGGCGCCCTTCTTGCCAGGGAACGCCCCCGGGGGCGCTTGTCCCCTCCGGCGCGGGACGTTATCTTTCGACCATGCAGACCATCGACAAGCTGATCTCGGCGCGCTGGATCGTCCCGGTGCAACCGGACGGGTGCGTGCTGGAAGACCATACCCTGGCCATCCACGAGGGGCGCATCCTGGACCTTTTGCCCACCGGGGAGGCACAGACCCGTTACCGGGCCGAGACCCACCGGCGACTGGATCACCACGTCCTCATCCCCGGCCTGGTCAACGCCCATACCCACACCCCCATGACCCTGCTTCGGGGACTGGCGGATGACCTGCCGCTGATGGACTGGCTGCAGAACCACATCTGGCCGGCGGAGGGACGCTTCGTGGGCGAGGGCTTCGTGCACGACGGTACGCTGCTGGCGGCCGCGGAGATGATCCGCGGCGGCACCACCTGTTTCAACGACATGTACTTCTTCCCCGAGACCACCGGGCAGGTGGCCGCCCGCGCCGGTCTGCGGGCGGTGCTGGGGCTCATCGTCATCGACTTCCCCAGCGCCTGGGCCGGCGACGCGGATGAGTACATCGCCAAGGGGCTGGACCTCCACGACCGCTACAAGGGCGACGCCCTGCTCTCCTTCTGCTTCGCGCCCCACGCCCCCTACACCGTGGGCGACGACCCACTGGGGCGCCTGGCCACCCTGGCCGACGAACTGGACCTCCCCGTGCACATCCACGTGCACGAGACCGCCCACGAGGTGGAGGAATCCACCGCCCGCTTCGGCATGCGCCCCCTGGAACGCCTGGCGCGCCTGGGGCTGGTGGGGCCCCACCTGCTGGCGGTGCACATGACCCAGCTGGAGGCCGCCGAGATCCGCTACCTGGCGGATGCCGGGGCCCATGTGGTCCACTGCCCCGAATCCAACCTGAAGCTGGCCTCGGGGTTCTGCCCCACCCAGGCCCTCCTGGACGCCGGGGTCAACGTGGCCCTGGGCACCGATGGCACCGCCAGCAACAACGATCTGGACATGCTCGGCGAGATGCGCACCGCGGCCCTGCTGGCCAAGGGGGTGAGCGGCGACGCCGCCGCCCTGCCCGCCCATACCGCCCTGCGCATGGCCACCCTCCACGGGGCCCGCGCCCTGGGGCTGGGGGAGGAGACCGGCTCCCTGGAACCGGGCAAGAGCGCCGACATCACCGCCGTGGACCTGGGGGCCCCGGAGACGCAGCCCCTCTACGATCCCGTCTCCCACCTGGTCTATGCCGCCGGGCGCCATCAGGTGAGCGATGTCTGGGTGGCCGGACGCCCCCTGATGCGCGACCGCCAGCTCACCACCCTCGATCTGCCGGAACTGCGCCGCCGGGTGACCAACTGGCAACGCCGCATCGCCGAGGCCGACTGACCCCACCCCATCCCGGGATACCCCATACCATGTGCCAGCCTCGCCGTAACGTCGACGACGCCGAGATCGCCAAGTTCGACGACCTGTCCCGCCACTGGTGGGACCCGGAGGGGGCCTGCCGCCCCCTGCACGAGATCAACCCCGTACGCCTGCGATTCGTGGAGGAACGCACCGGCGGACTGGCGGGCCTGCGGGTACTGGACGTGGGCTGCGGCGGGGGCCTGCTCTCCGAGGCCATGGCCCATCGGGGGGCACGGGTGACGGGGATCGACCTGGGGGAGGGGGCCCTGGACGTGGCCCGCCTGCACCAGCTGGAATCGGGGGTGGAGGTGGACTACCGGCGGATCCCCGTGGAAGACCTGGCGGCGGAGGCCCCGGCCCCCTTCGATGTGGTGACCTGCATGGAGCTGCTGGAGCACGTGCCGGACCCCCGCGCCGTGGTGGAGGCCTGTGCGCGGCTGCTCAGACCCGGCGGTCACCTGTGCGTGGCCACCCTCAATCGCACCCCCAAGGCCTTCGCCCTGGCCATCGTCGGGGCCGAGTACCTGCTGCGCTGGCTCCCCCGGGGCACCCACCAGTTCTCCCGTTTCATCCGGCCCTCGGAACTGGAAGGCTGGATGCGCGACAGCGGGCTGTCCCTGCGCGGCCTCACCGGCATGCACTACGATCCCCTGCGCCGCCGCTATCACCTGGGCCCCGGGGTGGAGGTGAACTACCTGGCCCACGCCGTGCGGGAGGACTGACCCCATGCGCACCCTCCTGCTGGACCTGGACGGGACCCTGGTGGACACCGCCCCGGACATGCACGCCGCCCTGTGTCGCCTCCAGGCGCGCCACGGCACCGAACCGCTCCCCTTCGAGGCGGTGCGCGATCATGTCTCCCACGGCTCCGTGGCCCTGGTGCGACTGGGGTTCCCCGGGATCGAGGGTGAGACCTTCGAGGCCCTGAAGCAGGAGTATCTGACCCTCTACGCCGAGGCGCTGCACGTGGACAGCATCCTCTTCCCCGGCATGGCCGAGATCCTGGAGCGGATCGAGGCGCAGGGGATGAACTGGGGCGTGGTCACCAACAAGCCGGGATGGCTCACCGAGCCTCTGTTGCACTCCATGGGACTGCGCACGAAGGCCGCCACGGTCATCAGCGGCGACACCACCCCCGAGCGCAAGCCCCATCCCCTGCCCCTGCTCCAGGCCTGCCGGGAGGCGGGCAGCGCCCCGCACCAGTGCCTCTACATCGGAGACGCCCTGCGGGACATCCAGGCGGGGCGCGCCGCCGGCATGGCCACCCTGGCGGCCCTCTACGGCTATATCGACGCGGACCAGACCCCGGACACCTGGGGGGCCGACGGATTCATCCACCATCCCGGGGAGATCCTGCCCTGGCTGACCCCGATGCACCGGGCCTGCTGAATCCCCATGGAAGCCCCCCGCCCCCTGCCCCGGATCCTGCTGGCCCTGGCGGCCCTGGGCGTCCTCCTCCTCGCCTGGTGGCAGGTGCTGGCCCTGGACGATGGCATCCAGGAACGGCACAGGAGTCACGCCGGCGTCCCGGTCACCCTGCTGCTGCCCGAAGGGGCGGCCCGGCCCACCCCCGGCGTGGTGGTGGCCCATGGCTTCGCCGGATCCGGGACCCTCATGCGCACCTGGGCCCTGACCCTGGCCGACGCGGGCATGGCCGTGGCCCTGCCGGATCTGAGCGGTCACGGGGCCAATCGCACCCCCCTGGACTGGTGGAACGACCCGGACCAGTTCCGCCGCGACGTGCAGTCGGCCCTGACGCTCCTGGCGCAGCAGCCGCAGGTGGATGCGCAGCGCCTGGCCCTACTGGGGCACTCCCTGGGGGCGGGGGCCGTGATCGCCGCCGCGCGGGAGGCCGACCCCCCCGTGCGGGCCGTGGTGGCCGTCTCCCCGGGGCCGGCCGAGGTGGACGCCACCCATCCCCCCAACCTCCTGCTCATGGCCGGGGCCCTCGAGGGTCCCTTCCGGGCGGCGGCGGAATCCCTGCTGCAGGAAGCCGGCGGCGAAGGCGGGGCCATGGAGCAGGGCACGGCACGGGACCTGTTCATCGTCCCCGGAAGCGAGCACATCGGGGTCCTGTTCAGCGGCCGCTCCCAGGCCGCGTCCGTGGACTGGCTCACCCGGGTCTTCGCATTGGAGCCTCCCTCGGAACACCCTGCCAGCCCCATGACATGGTGGCTGCTCCACCTGCTGGCGGTGGGGGTGCTCTGGAGGGCCCTGGCCCCGCTGATCGCCGATCCCGACCGGCGGCGGATCGATGCCGCCGAGGCCACCCGCCTGGGACGCAACCGGCGCCCCCTGGGACGTGCGGCCATCAGCAGCGCCGCGGCCACCGCGGGCCTGTTCGCCATCGGCCTGGGGATCCACCTGGACGGCATCGGCGGGATGGTGGTGGGACCCCAGTTCGCCCTCTGGCTGGCCCTGGCGGGAGGGGTCTGGATGGGGCTGGGCGCGCGCCCGCCCGCCCCGCAGTGGCGGGATCTGGCCTGGGGACTGGCCCTGCTGGGGGCCCTGGCACTGGCCTTCGGAGCCCTGGGGGCACGGCTGTGGATCCCCTGGTGGCCCCCCCTGCACCGCCTGCCCTACCTGCCGGTGCTGAGTCTGCTCATCCTGCCCTGGACGGTGGCCCTGGCCACGGCCCTGCAGGGCCGCGGGGGCTGGCGGGGATTCCTCATCGGACTCGGTATCGCCCTGATCACCATGGTGGGCATGGGCCTGGCGGCGGCCGTGGTGGAGGGGATGCAGTTCCTGTTCATCATCCTGCCCCTGCTGCCGGGGATGCTGGCCCTGCCGTTGCTGCTGAGCCGGCCGGTGCAACGTCCCTGGGCCGATGGCCTGGCCCTGGCCGCCTTCCTGGGCTGGACCCTGACGGCGATGTTCCCCCTGGTGTGATGCGCGCGCCGCCATCCCGGCGGCCCCGCCCTGGTAGCCCCTATCCTGGCGGGGGGGCCGTCCCAGCTGCCAGGGGAACGACGGCCCCCCGCAACGAGGGGAGATCGGCCGCCCCGGCGGCGAACAGGGCCACCCGCAACTCCTTCACCACCCGTTCCACCAGGGCATCCAGGGCCTCATCCCCCGCCTCGGCGGCCACCAGGAAGGGTCGGGCCATGGCCCCCAGATCCGCCCCCAGGGCGATGGCCCTGGCCAGATCCAGACCACTGCGCAGGCCGCCGCTGGCGATGAGGGGCACGGTGGGGCTGGCCCGGCGGCAGTTGAGGATGCTTTGGGCCGTGGGGATGCCCCACTCGGCAAAGGTCATCCCCAGGGCGCGGGCCCCCTCCCCCCGGGCACAGGCGGCCTCCACCCGGGCCCAGGAGGTCCCACCTGCACCGGCGCAGTCGATGCCGTCCACACCACAGGCCCGGAGCCGCCGGCAGGTCCCCTCGCTCAGGCCGAAACCCACCTCCCGGGCGAAGACCGGGATGCCCTCTTCCTGGAGGCCCCGGCACAGGGCCTCCAGGTGCCGATCCAGGCCCCGGAAATCCGGATCCCCCCCCTGCACCGCCTCCTGCATGGGGTTCAGGTGCACGAACAGGGCATCGGCCCCGATCATCTCCACGGCCCGCCGCGCCTGCTCCAGCCCCCAACCCTTGACCAGCTGGGCCCCGCCGATGTTGGCGAACAGGGGGATGGAGGGGGCCTCGGGGCGCACCTGGAAATAGCGGGCCCGGGTAGGGTCCTCGATCCCCACCCGCTGGCTGCCCACCCCCATGGGGAGCCCCCAGCGCTGGGCCGCCCGGGCCAGGCGACGGTTGATCTCGTGGGCACGGGGATCGCCGCCGGTCATGGGGGCGATCATCAGGGGTACGGGGATCCGCCGGCCCAGCAAGCCGGCGGAGAGATCCACCGCGTGCATCGCCGTACCCGGCAGGGCACGGTTCAGCAGGTCGAAACCCTCCAGGCCCGTGGTGCGGCGGTACTCCACATCATCCGAGAGGCAGGCCTCCAGATGCCGCCCCTTGGCGAGGGGATCGCGCCGGGCGCGAAGGAGGGTTGCACCGGGATCAGCCCCCATGGATCACCCCATGCGGTTACGCAGGTCGATGAGATGGGCCACCAGGGCAACGCTCAGCCAGAAGGCGATCCAGGGCCAGCCCCCACCGGTGAGGGCCACCCGCAGGGCCAGCAGCAGGGCGACCCCCGGAAGCAGCAGGGCCAGCACGGCGGGCAGGGCGGGGCCACGGCCCGTGCGCCGGTGGCGCCCCAACAACCACCCCCCCTCCATCGCCATCAGCATCAGGACGAAATCCACCACGTGCCCGGAGGCGAAGAATGTTGTCATCGTACCTCCCCGGGATCTCCCGGTCCGGTTGAACCGATCCGGTCGTCAGACCCTTGAGAGCCCCAGCAGATGCCCCATATCCTTGAAGAAGATGCGCATGTGGGCCATGGGCTTGGCCTTGACCAGTTTCTTGTACATATAGGCCTGCCAGGTGAGTTCCTGCACGTCCTTGTCCCGGCAGATGGCCACGAAACGCTCCCGGCGCTTGTCGCTGCTGTACCAGAAGCGCTGCATGATCCCCAGGATCCAGAAGACCTGTCCATGGGCCTTCATGAAGCGCTTGCGGGCCTGCTTCAGGGCCGCGGGGTCACCGGACTCCAGGAAGACCCCCACGGCCTCGGCCGCCAGCCGGCCGCCCAGCAGGGCGTAGTAGATGCCTTCCCCGGAGGATGGGGCCACCACCCCGGCGGCATCCCCCGCCAGGAGCAGGTCCCGGCCATTATCCCAGCGCTTCATGGGGTAGAGGGGCAACGGGGCCCCCTCGCGGCGGATGACCTGGCAGCCGTCCAGCCCGGCGGAACGCTTGAGTTCCTCCACGGCCCCCTTGAGGGAGAAGCCCTTGTGGGCGGAGCCCACCCCCACGCTCACCTTGTCGCCATGGGGGAAGACCCAGGCATAGAAGTCCGGGGAGAGGGCGCCGCGATAGTAGACGTCGCAGCGTTGCGGATCGTACTCCGCACCACTGCCCTGGGGGGGCGCATCGATGATCTCGTGATAGGCGGCCACCTGGGGGATGCGGTCCGACCCCGCCACCTCATGGCGGGCCACCTGGGAGTTGGCGCCGTCGGCACCGATGACCACCCGGCCCTGCACGCGCCGCTCCTGCCCTTCCGTGTCCTTGTAGACCACCGTCACCCCCTCGCCTTCCCGCTCCAGGCGCTGGTAGGTGCCGGTATGGACCCTGGCCCCGGCCTCCTCCGCCCGGCGGCGCAGCCAGGGGTCGAAGCTCTCCCGGTCCACCATGCCCACATAGCCCCCCTCGATGGGCATGTCCACCCGCCGGTCAGAGGGGGAGAACATGCGGGCCGAACGGATCCTGGCCACGAGGATGGATTCAGGCAGATCGAATTCGGTCATGGCCACCGGGGGGATGGCGCCGCCGCAGGGCTTGATGCGCCCGCCCCGCTCCAGCAGCATCACCCGGCGTCCGGCCCGGGCCAGGTCGGTGGCGGCGGTGGCCCCGGCGGGACCCCCGCCCACGACGACGACGTCAACGCTTTCGCTCTCGGACATTGCACTCACCTGTCTGCTTTGCGCGCCCGTTGGGGACGACGCGTTGAAGGGAAACCCCGCGACCACGGCCACAGGACGCACGCGATCCGCCCGGGCCCGGTGGGGCCGGGACCTCGCTGGAGAAGGGGGAGGAAAACCGGTGGGATCGGGCACCCCGGGTCAGGCTCGGACCCGCGCATCGCGGCGGCCTGGACCCGGGAACCCCGTTCACGACTGCATCAGGCCCATGCCGCGCAGGGCAAAGGCGGTGACCATCATGCCGCTGACATAGAGCGAGACCCCGGTGGCGTTATACCAGGGGGCCAGTTCCCGGGGGCGCTTCAGCAGCCGGGCCATGAGGCCGATCTGCACCGCCAGGACGGCGGCCACGACCAGGGCATACACGGGGGCACCCCAGAGCAGGAGCAGGAGCACCACCACCGCCTGGGGCAGGGCCATCACCCAGCAGGCCAGCCGGGCCGCCCGTTCCACGCCCAGCTTCACCGGCAAGGAGCCCAGTCCCATGCGGGTGTCCCCCTCCACCGACTTGAAGTCGTTCAGGGTCATGATCCCGTGGGCGCCGATGCTGTAGAGCACGGCCACGGCGATGATGCGCCAGTCCGGGAAGACGCCGGCCATCACCACCACGCCGGTGAACCAGGGGATGCCCTCGTAGGCGATGGCCACGGCGGAATTACCCCACCAGCCATTGCGTTTGAAACGGGTCGGTGGGGCGCTGTAGGCCCAGGCCAGGAGCATGCCCACCACGGCCGCCATGAAGCCCCAGAACCCCAGGATCGTGGCCACGGCCAGGGAGAGGACGGTCCAGCCGATGGCCAGCCACAACCCCCACAGCCCGGGGACACGGCCGGAGGGGATGGGCCGGTCCGGCTCGTTGATGGCATCCACGTGGCGATCGAACCAGTCGTTCACCACCTGACTGGTGCCGCAGATCAGCGGACCCGCCAGGAGGACCCCGACGATGATCAGGAGCCAGCGTTCCTGCAGCGGCACGCCGGCGGATACCACGCCGCACGCATAGGCCCACATGGGCGGGAACCAGGTGACGGGATGGAGCAACTGGAAGGCTGCGCGGGGTTCTGGCATCGACATGGCGGGTAAGTTATACGCGACCCCGGGGATCGTCAAGCTTCATTGACACTTGTCTTGAGGCGGCGCATCAGGCCGGGTGGACAAGGACTTGCGAGGCATTTCAACCCCCGTTCTCCGGGGTCAGATCCCCCAGGCCATAGCGTCGCAGCTTCACGTAGAAGCTCTGGCGGCTCAGCCCCAGCATCTCCGCCGCCGAGGCACGGTTGTTCCGGGTCAGTTCCAGGGCCGCCTCGATGCACAGGCGTTCGATCATGTCCGTGCTCTCGCGCACCAGGTCCTTGAGTGGAACGCGCCCCACCAGTTCGGTGAGCTGTTCCACGGACCGGGGCCCTTCCCTGGAAAGGGTCCGGTCATGGGGCAGCCGCGCCCCCACGTCGCGGATGATCAATCCGAGGCAGGCCGGATCCACCCCCGTGACGGCCACGGCAGCAATCTCCACCTCCGCCCAGGACCCGAACTCACCCCGCAGACCGGTCTGAAACAGCCGTACAGACCCATGCTCCCGCAGTCTGCCCAGAAGCGCCCCGAGATCCACCCCGGGACGCCCCAGCCAGCGCCCCAGGGAGACCCCCAGGACCTGCTCCTCCGTAGCCGCCTGAATCATCTCGAGGAATGCGGGGTTAACGGCCAGCAGACGTCCTTCTGGGTCGGTGATCACGAAACCATCGGGGGCCTGCCGCACCATCTCCAGCAGGTACGAACGGGTCTGCGGCCCCACTGCAGCCAGCGTCTCCGCCCGGGGGGAGTACAGGCGCACAAGGAAATGGGTGGCATTGTCCTGCCGGAACAGGGAGGCCGAGACCTCCAGGTCCACCCCGGCCAGGACCGACTGCACCGCCTGCGCGTGACCCGTGGCGCGCACCGTGGCCAGCATGTCCTGAAGGGCCCGGGCACCGGAGAAGGAAAAATCGGCGGGAAAGCTCCGCCCGACCAGGCGCGCCGGGGTCTGGCCCAGCAACTCCGCCGCCGCCGGATTGGCCTCCAGTACCTTCTGGGTGGAGGCGTCCAGGACGATCACCGCCTCGGAGGAGGCCTGGAACAGGAGACGATAACGGGTCTCGGCGTGGCGCATGCGGGCGTACTCCCGCTCCATGACCTGCTGCGCATCCACCAGCTGGCGCTGCAGACTGGCCTGCCCACGCAGGTCACGCCCGAAGGCCACCACCCGGCCCTCCCCGCCCACCTGCATGGCGGCGTACATCACCGGCACGTCCGGGCCGTGGCTGGAGGGGTGATTCACCTGGCGCCAACGCTTGGAAGCCTCCCCCGCATCCCGCAGCAGGGCCTCCACCTTGGATCGGCTCTCCGCCGTCACGGTATCCACCCAGGGACGGCCGATCCACTGCCCCGCGTCCTCGGGGGACGTATCGTCGTTGGCGCAGGCCAGGTCACGGATCACGCCGGAAGCATCCAGCACCAGGGAGATATCCGCCGAGGTGGCGATCAGGGAGGCCACCTCATCGGGTTTCAGATCCCCGAGCACCTGCTTTGGGGCGTTGAAGGGCTTCACGGGCTCCACGCTTTCCGGTATCGGGCCATAGAAGACAGTCCGTCGGCCTCAGCCGGATTCCCCCGTCGAGGCGCCGGCACGGACGGAGACCAGTTGCTCGGCCACCTGCACCGCCTCCCGGGCATCCCGGGCAGTGGCATCGGCACCCATTTGCCCGGCCAGGTGCGGGTTATCGATGAATACACGGCCACCCACCATGATCCTGAGATCTGCATTGCGGGAGGCCCGGCGTACCCCCCGGATCGCGGCCCGCAGCCTTTCCTGCATGACGTCGCAACTCAGGGACAGGGCCAGGACGTCAAAGGGCTCCTGGCGCACCATCCGATTCAGATCCCGTAGGGAGGCCGCTGGATCGCATCGGACATCCCAACCCTCCCTGCGGAAGAACTCGGCCACCATCATCAGGCCGAAGGTGTGCTGCTCACCAGGTACGGGGGCCAGCAACACGCGCCGGTCCGTCGCCCCCGGGGTCGCCGGGTCCATCTCCAGGCTCAGCTCCCGGAGGACATGTTGCAGACGACACAGACCGACCGTCACCTGGGTGAAATCCGCATGATCCTCGTCCCAAAAGGCCCCGAGACGCCTGGCCGCAGGGGCCAGCAGGTGGACCAGCAGCGTCTCCAGGGCAACCCCCTGGCATCTCAGACCCGAGACGAATGCCCCGGCGGCCCGGGAATCCTGTTCCAGGATGGTGCGGGCGAAGGCCTGCACCGTCTCCGGGGTCACCGCCGCCTCTCCCTCCCCGGGGGGCTCCCCCGGGGCCTGCTGCCCCCCTCCTCCATCGGGACGATGGGCCAGCATGAGCCGGGGGATGATCTCCCCCTCGATGACCCGGGACAATTCCCTGCGCATCCGGTCGGTGCAGTCCTCCACCGCACCGGCACCGGACACGGCTGAGTGCCCATCACCCCGGGCCCGCAGGATGCCGCTGCTGACCTGACCCCCGCCCTGCCCCGGGGACGACTTACCCTCTTCCCGAGCGATCTGACGTCTGGCAGTCACCATGCCTCGTTCCCCCCCAAGGTTGAAGACGGATCGCGTACGTACGCATCCCGCCGGCCCGCCCGGAACGCATTCGGACCGCTCCGGGCACCTCGGCCTTGTTCAAGGGGCAGTCTAGCAGGGCCGCCAGCCTTTTTGACCCAGAAAAATCATGGTTATCCATCGGAAAAATGTCAACCTGAACTGACGTCCACCTTAATTGACAAAGGCGGGGGGCTTGTACACACTCACCGCGCCTTGACGCGTTCCCTGGAGACCTTTCGACGATGCCGCAGACCGGAGCCGGGAAGCCCATGCCCCTCTACACCCCGGAACAGCGCCGCCGCCGGGACGCCACCCGCTGGACCCTCGTGCAGGGCATCCTCGCCCCGCTGCAGTTCCTGGTCTTCATCGTCAGCACCTGGCTGGTGGTGCGCTACCTGCTCACCGATGAGGGGCTGTGGGCCGCCCATGCCTCCATCCTGGTCAAGACCTTCATCCTCTATACGATCATGGTCACGGGGGCCATCTGGGAGAAGGTGGTGTTCGGCCGCTACCTCTTTGCCAGGGCCTTCTTCTGGGAGGACGTGGTGAGCATGATGGTGATCGTGCTGCACACCGTCTACCTGGCCTCGCTGTTCTGGAACTTCCTCAGCACCTCGCAGCAGATGTACCTGACCCTGCTGGCCTATGCCGTCTACGTGGTCAACGCCACCCAGTTTCTGCTTAAATTACGGGCTGCCCGCCTGAGCGAGGCGGCGGAACAGGAGCGGACCGGGACCGCCCGCGCGGAATGAGCCCGACCCGGCAACATCCAAACCAACCTGCGGAACGCCCTGTGGACTTCCCGATCATCCGCGAACGCGGACAGAACGAAATCTTCTGCGGCCTCACCAGCATCATCTGGCTGCACCGCAAGATCCAGGACGCCTTCTTCCTGGTGGTGGGCTCGCGCACCTGCGCCCACCTGATGCAATCAGCGGCCGGCGTGATGATCTTCGCCGAACCCCGTTTCGGCACCGCCCTCATCGAAGAGCGGGACCTGGCGGGCCTGGCCGACGCCAACGAGGAACTGGACCGCGTGGTGGCCCGTCTCCTGGAGCGCCGCCCCGATATCCGCATGCTCTTCCTGGTGGGATCCTGCCCCTCCGAGGTCATCAAGCTGGACCTGGAACGGGCCGCGGCCCGCCTGTCCGGGACCCATGCCCCCGGCGTACGGGTGTTGAGCTACACCGGCAGCGGCATCGAGACCGGATTCACCCAGGGGGAGGATCAGTGCCTCACCACCCTGGTCCCCCAACTGCCTACCGAGGAAGACACGACCCCCTCCCTGCTGGTGGTGGGCTCCCTGGCGGATATCGTCGAGGATCAGTTCACGCGGCTGTTCCACCGCATGGGGATCGAGGATGTCCGCTTCCTCCCGGCGCGGCGCGCCGATGCCCTGCCGGCGGTGGGTCCCGGCACCCGGTTCCTGCTGGCCCAGCCCTTTTTGGGGGAGACGGCCCGGGCCCTGGAGGAACGGGGTGCCCAGCGCCTGGAGGCCCCCTTCCCCCTGGGGGTGGAGGGCACCACCGCCTGGCTGCAGGCCGCTGCCCAGGCCTTTGGCGTGGATGAAGGCCGTTTCGAGGAGGCCACCGGTCCGGCCATCGAGCGGGCCCGGGCCGCCGTGGAACGCACCAGCGAACCCCTGCGGGGGCGTCGTATCTTCTTCTTCCCCGACTCCCAGATGGAGATCCCCCTGGCCCGCTTCCTCCAGCGCGAGGCCGGGATGGAGCCGGTGGAGGTGGGCACCCCCTACCTGCACAGGGAACACATGGCGCCGGAGCTGGCCCTGCTGTCCCCGGACACCGTCCTCAGCGAGGGCCAGGACGTGGACCGTCAGCTGGATCGCTGCAGGGAGGCCCATCCCGACCTGGTGGTCTGCGGCCTGGGGCTGGCCAACCCCCTGGAAGCGGAGGGCATGACCACCAAATGGTCCATCGAACTCGTCTTCACCCCGATCCAGGGGTATGACCAGGCGGCCGATCTCACCGAACTGTTCGCCCGGCCCCTGATCCGCCGGGCCAAACTGAGGGTCTGAATCCGTGCAACTGACGGTCTGGACATACGAAGGCCCGCCCCACGTGGGTGCCATGCGCGTGGCCACGGGCATGGAGCAGACCCACTACGTGCTCCATGCCCCCCAGGGCGATACCTACGCGGACCTGCTCTTCACCATGATCGAGCGGCGGGACCGCCGGCCCCCGGTGACCTACACCAGCTTCCAGGCCCGGGACCTGGGCCGGGATACGGCGCAGCTGTTCATGGACACGGCCCGGTCGGCCTACGATCGTTTCCGCCCCCAGGCCCTGCTGGTGGGGAACTCCTGCACCGCGGAACTGCTCCAGGACGACCCGGGTGGGCTCTCCCAGGCCATGGGTCTGCCGATACCCGCCATCCCCCTGGAACTGCCCTCCTATTCCCGCAAGGAAAACTGGGGGGCCTCCGAAACCCTGTATCAACTGGCGCGCCACCTGGCCGGCCCCCAGGCCCCGGCCCCCGGTCAAGAATCCCCCGCCACCGACGGGCGACGGCCCCGCTGCAACCTGCTGGGCCCCACGGCCCTGGGGTTTCGCCACCGCGACGACGTGCGCGAGATCACCGGCCTGCTGGAGCGGCTGGGCATCGACGTGCACGTCACCGCCCCCCTGGGCGCCACCCCCGCGGACATCGCCCGTCTGGGCGAGGCGGACTTCAACGTGGTGCTCTACCCCGAGATCGCCGCCTCCACCGCCCAGTGGCTGCAACGCACCTTCCGCCAGCCCTTCACCCGTACCATCCCCATCGGCGTGTGCGCCACCCGTGAGTTCGTGCGGGAGGTGGCGGAACTGGCGGGGGTGGACCCGGCACCGGTCCTGGCCGACGAGGGCACCCGACTGCCCTGGTACGCCCGCTCGGTGGACTCCAACTACCTCACCGGCAAACGCGTCTTCATCTTCGGCGATGCCACCCACGCGGTCGCCGCCGCCCGCGCGGCCACCGACGAGTTCGGTTTCCAGGTGGTGGGTCTGGGCACCTACAGCCGGGAATTCGCCCGTGAGGTGCGCGAGGCGGCCCGGCAATATGAGGTGGAGCCCCTGATCACCGACGATTACCTGGAGGTGGAGGCCCGGGTGGCCGAACTGCAGCCGGAACTGGTACTGGGCACACAGATGGAACGCCATATCGCCAAGCGCCTGGGGGTGGGCTGCGCCGTCATCTCCGCCCCGGTGCACGTACAGGATTTCCCGGCCCGCTACGCACCGCAGATGGGCTTCGAGGGGGCCAACGTCCTCTTCGACACCTGGGTCCACCCCCTGATGATGGGGCTGGAGGAACACCTGCTGGGGATGTTCCGGGAGGACTTCGAGTTCCACGCCGAGGCCACCCCCTCCCACCTGGGCGGAAGCGGCACGGATCAGCCCCGTTCCCAGACCGGAACGCCCCCCCAGGAGACCGCGACCCGCGAGGCCGCGGCCCCCGAAGCCGCAGCGACGCAAGCCGCCGCCGCCCCCGGAACGCCCGCATGGACCCCGGAGGCCGAACAGGAGCTGCGCAAGATCCCCTTCTTCGTCAGGGGCAAGGCGCGGCGCAACACGGAACGCTACGCCACCGAACGGGGCATCACACCCATTACGGTGGAAACGCTCTACGAGGCCAAGGCCCACTTCAGCCGCTGACCCGAAGCCACCCAACGGAACCCGGACCCATGTCATCGTCCTCCTATCAGAAACGCCGCAGCCAGCTGGAGACCTACTTCGACCGCACCGCGGCCGATGCCTGGAAGAAGCTCACCTCGGACCACACCCCCCTGGGACGGGTGCGGGCCACGGTACGGGCCGGGCGGGAACAGATGCGCAACACCCTGCTGGACTGGCTGCCCGCCGATCTCCACGGCAAATGGGTGCTGGATGCAGGCTGCGGCACCGGCACCTTCTCCACGGAGGCGGCCCGTCGGGGGGCCCAGGTGGTGGCCATCGACCTGGCGGGCAATCTGGTGGAGATGGCCCGGGAGCGGGCCTCCGGCATGGACCTCGGGGACGGCGGGATCGACTTCCGGGTGGGGGACTTCCTGGACCCTGCCCTGGGGGAATTCGACTACGTGGTGGCCATGGACTCCTTCATCCACTACAAATCGGCGGACATCGTGGACGTGCTCTCCAGGCTGTCCCAGCGCACCCATGCATCGATCCTGTTCACCTTCGCGCCGCGCACCCCGGCGCTGACCCTGATGCATGCCACGGGCAAGCTCTTCCCTCGAGGCGACCGTTCCCCGGCCATCGAGCCGGTGGCCGAGAAGACCCTGATGCGACTCATCGACCGGGAACCCACCCTGGATGGGTGGAACCCGATGCGCACGCAACGCGTCTCCAGGGGGTTCTACATCTCCCAGGCCATGGAGTTGACCAACCCCGGTGGGAGCAATGACGGCACGGGTTCCTGAGGGCGGATGCCGGTGTCGCGGGGACGCCGATGGCCCGGAATCTGATCCAGATCATGCCCTGCGCTCCTCCCGGGCGCCAAGGGCTGGATTCTCTGGCAAGATCATGCATGGGGCTGGTCGTCCCGCGGATAGATTCAGGAGCACGGTCGTGAAGCTTGATCCCAGCCTGCGCATGCCCGAGGGATCCCATGAAGGGGGGCAAGGGGCCGTTTCCACCGGCTCCGGCATGACGTGCCGTTCTGGTCTACCATCTGAAGCAACGTTGCAGCGTGCAACACCCATCGCGGCCGGGACGATCCTGAAATCCAGGGCCACCCCCCGGACGCTGTGTCCATCGCGGTTCGGTAAGGCCGAAACCCTTTCCGCCTGACCCACCCGAAACTTGGAGGAAACGCAATGCAAACCATCGGTGCCATCACGGAGTACATCGACGTGGCGCAGGTCACGCTCTACGTCTTCTGGTTCTTCTTCGCGGGTCTGATCTGGTATCTACACAAGGAAAACAAGCGGGAGGGCTACCCGCTGGAATCCGACCGCTCCCCCTACATCACCGTCCAGGGTTATCCGGAAGCCCCCGGTCCCAAGGAATTCCTCACCATGGACGGCGGCAGCTTCATCGTCGCCAACGGCAACCCCGACACCCGTGAGGTCCACGCCAAGCCGGCCTGGCCCTTCCCCGGCGCCCCCCTGGATCCCACCGGCGATCCCATGGTGGACGGCGTGGGCCCCAGCTCCTGGGCGCAGCGTGCCGACGAACCCGACGTGACCATGGACGGCGAGAACCGCATCGTCCCCATGCGCACCACCAAGCACGGCTTCGGCGTCCACAAGCAGGACCCCGATCCCCGTGGCCTGACCGTCCTCACCGCCGACGACACCGCCGTGGGCACGGTGCGGGATATCTGGGTGGACCGCTCCGAGGCCATGCCCCGTTACCTGGAAGTGGATGTCAAGGGCAGCAGCCGCCGTGTGCTCGTGCCCATGTTCCTGGCCAAGGTCAGCCGCGCCAAGAAGGCCGATCCCAGCCTGCCCATGCAGCAGCGGCTCAAGGATGGCCGTCCCTTCGAGGTGCGTGTGGAATCCGTCATGGGTCACCACTTCGGCAACGCCCCCGGCACCAAGAACCCCGAGGCCATCACCCGTCTGGAGGAGGACCGCATCATGGCCTACTTCGGTGGCGGCCACTTCTATGCCACTCCGGAGCGCAGGGAAGCCTGGCTGTGAGCCACGACGACCACGCCGT
The DNA here is from genome assembly GCA_046546415.1 of Ectothiorhodospira sp. Lineage (GTDB taxonomy): Bacteria > Pseudomonadota > Gammaproteobacteria > Ectothiorhodospirales > Ectothiorhodospiraceae > Ectothiorhodospira. The sequence continues at coordinate 6,807 of JBKGXY010000020.1, read as the reverse complement.
CGAACCGATCCGTGGTCTGCCGGAGCTCCCCCCCCGGGGGGAGCACATCCTCTGGCAGGGTGCCCCGCACTGGGGCACCCTGGCCGTCCGGGCCTTCCACGTCAGGAAGGTGCTCTTCTACCTGGCCCTGCTGATCCTCCTGCGGGGCTGGTACACCTGGAGCGCAAGCCAATCCCTGACGGCCGCCATCGGATCCACCAGTTTCCTGGTCACGCTCTCCATCACCGCCGTGGGCCTGTTGCTGCTGTTGGCCTGGCTGATGGCCCGGGCCACGGTCTATACCGTCACCGACCGGCGCATCGTCCTGCGCTTCGGGGTCGCCCTGCAGATGAGCGTGAACCTGCCGTATTCCGTGATCCGATCCGCCTCGGTGAAACTCTACCGGGACGGAACGGGCGACATCCCCCTGGTCCTTGAACCGCCGGAGAAGGTTTCCTACATCATCATGTGGCCTCACGTGCGCCCATGGCGCTGGATGGTGCCGCAGCCCATGCTCCGGGGTGTCCCCAACGGCCGTCGCGTCGCCGAAATCCTCTCCGAGGCCATGGCCGAGCATCATCGGCAGCAGGAAGATGAGGCCACTCCGGAACAGGCCGCGGACCCGGCATCCGCCGGCGCGACCGAGGACCACCGCCAGACCCTCCAGGACGTCACCACCTCATGAACACTCCCAAACCCCCATCCTGGTTGAGACGCTGGCGCACCCCGCTGCTGATCGCAGCGGTCATCCTTCTGGCCCTGCCGCCCATCCTTTCGTTCCTGGGTCGCAGCGACAACCCCCCACCGGGGGCGGATGACCCCGCGCAGGCTACGAACGAGGAAGGCCGCACCCCGGAGGAGGTCCTGCGGATACGCACGGAGAGCCGACCCGGTGGTTACGTGGCGGTGATCGACGCGGACAGTGGTCAGGTGCTCCGGGAGCTGGACCCGGCGGGTGACGGTTTCATGCGCACCGTCCTGCGTATCCTGCCCCTGGATCGGGAGCGGGAAAGCGATACCCCGCTGCGTCTGGTACGCTGGTCCGACGGTACCCTGACCCTGGAGGATCCAGTGACCGGCACCATCTACGATGATCTCCAGGCCTTCGGTTCCACCAACGCAGAGGCCTTCGAGAGCCTGTTCGACGCAGCCTCGGAGTCCTGATCACGTCTCCTCGAGAGGGCCCCGGTCACCCCTGAAGAACACCACGACAGGACCGGGTACCCGCCGGACCATCCCGCGGCCGGCGGGACGCCCAGAGGCGGGACCCGCCAGCCGGATGACGAGGAGAACCCATGAAGCCACAGCGCGTGATTCCGTACCCGTTCAGTCCCCATGCCCCCCGGGGTGGGTGAAGTCCCGTGGTCCAGTACGGCCTGCCCATCCTCTACGTGGTCTTCCTCTGGTGGTTCAGCACCGGCCTGATCCTGTACCTGGACGGCCTGCCCCGGCGCACCTATCGGTGGAGCATGCTGGGTGCCAGCGTCCTGGCGGGCGCGGCCCTGTATGCCCTCATCCTCGCCAGCCGGATGGAGTCCCTTGCCGGCACCTACGTCGCCTTCACCGGTGCCATCGTGATCTGGGGCTGGGTGGAGATGAGCTTCCTCATGGGCCTCATCACCGGTCCCCGGCGCGAGCGCTGTCCGGAAGGCGCCCATGGCACACGGCGCTTCGTCTATGCCCTCCAGGCCATCCTGCACCACGAGTTCGCCCTGGTGGCCGCCGCCGTCACGGTCTTCCTGGCCACCTGGGGGGCCGGGGATAAAACGGGTCTGTACACCTTCCTGATCCTCTGGATCATGCGTACCAGCACCAAGCTGAACGTCTTCCTCGGGGTGCGCAACCTCAACGAGGAATGGCTGCCGGACCACCTGCGCTACCTGGAGAGCTATTTCCGGAAACGGCCCATGAACCTGCTCTTCCCCGTGTCCGTGACCCTTTCCACCGTGGCGGCGGTACTCATCCTTGGGCGGGGCCTGGATCCGCTGGCGACCTCCGGGGAGACCACCGGCGCCCTGTTCCTGGCCACGCTCATGACACTGGCCATCCTGGAACACTGGTTCCTGGTCCTGCCCCTGCCCTCCCAGGCCCTGTGGCAGTGGGCCATGCGCTCCCGTCAGCCGGAGGAGGCCCACTTCCGTCCCATCTACCCGCCCATCCAGGCGGCCAACGATCCGGACAAGAACGCCCCGGCACCGGGCATGGGTATCCACCCCGGCCGGATCCGCACGTGACCCTGCTGCCCCCCGAGACATGACGCACACCGACCCGCAAGCTTCCGGCACCATCGGCCCCAACGCCGTCACCCGCATCGCCCAGGCCCTGCGCGAACAGCACTCTGAAACGCTGGCGCAACAGGTCTTCGAGAGTGCGGGGCTCACCGACGCCCTCCTGGATCCGCCCACCGAGATGGTGGACGAGAACTGGGTCAGTGCCCTGCACCAGGCCCTGCACCAGCACCTGACCCCCAATCAGGCCCGGGAGGTGAGTCTGGAGGCGGGCCGCCTCACGGGGGACTACCTGCTGGCCCATCGCATCCCCAGGCCGGTGCAGCGACTGCTCAAGTGGCTGCCGGCCGGCCCGGCAAGCCGCATCCTGCTCACCGCCATCCAGCGCAACGCCTGGACCTTCACCGGCAGCGGCCGACTGGAGGTGACCCACCGCCCGGACCTGGAACTGACCCTCACCGGGGCCCCCATCGCCCGGCATCTGCAGGCCGAGGCCCCCGTGTGCCACTATTACGCTGCCAGCTTCCAGCGTCTGTTCCAGGTACTGGTCCACCCCAGTACCCAGGTCACGGAGGTGCGGTGCACCGCCACCGGGGCCGCCGCCTGCGTTTTCCGCGTCGACTGGCGAACATGAGGCCCCATACCCTCCCCGCCCTGGGGCTCTTCTGCATCGCCCTGCATGCGCCCCAGGCCCTGGCGTCCCGGGTCACCGAGGTGACCGTTCATCCGCAGCAGGCGCGGGTGACCGTGGAGGAAACGACCCCCCTGGAGGCGGGTGACGGCCGGATCCGCCTGGAAGACCTGCCTCCCGGTCTGGATACCGACACCCTGCAGGTGGATCTCCGGGGGCCCCGGGGACTGCGCATCGGCGGGGTGGAGACCCGCCGGGTACAGGGCGACACCCTGCTGCACCCACAGGCTCGTGCCCTTTCGGACCAGATCCACGCGCTGAAACGCCAGAACCAGACCCTGGAGGATCGCATCCACGCCCGACAGATCCAGTTGCGTTTCATTGAGCGACTGGGCCAGGGCGGTGACCCCGGCATCGATCCCGGGGAATGGCCCCGGGCCTGGGAGGGCGTGGCCCGTGGCGCGGCCACCGCTCTGGAGGCCATCCGCGAACACGAGCGGCAACACCAGGACCTTGAGGCACGCATCCGCCGTCTGGAGGATCGCCTCGCCGAATGGCAGCACACCGGCCGCGAACGGCTCGAGGCCCTCATCCACTACGAGAGTCCGGAGGGGGGGGATGCCCTGGTGTCGGCCACCTACACCGTGGACGGTGCCGGGTGGGAGCCCGTCTACGAGGCCCGCCTGGACACCACCAGTGGTGACCTGGAACTCGTCCAGCGGGCCCGGATACGACAGGGGACTGGCCAGGACTGGGACGATGTGCGCCTGGCCCTGTCCACGGCACGTACCGAGTCGGGCCCGGCACCCGAACCCCTCCCCTGGTACCTGGATGTGAACCCGCAGCCCCTGCTGCGATCCGCTGAAGCCGGAGACCGCGTCCATGCCCTCTCCGCCCCCGCCCGGGCCACAGAAGGCGGGGCGGAGCGGGAACAGACCGCCTTCACGGCCCACTACCGGGTGCCGGGACGGGTCTCCATCCCCTCGGACAACCGGCCCTACCGACATCTGCTGGCCAACCATCCCCTGCAGGCCGAACTGCGCGCCCGATCCGTACCCAGGATCCTCCCCCGGGCCCATCTCCAGGCCCGCACCACGTTCGACGGGGAGAACCCGCTCACCGCCGGTCCTCTGAGCCTCTTCCAGGACGGCGCCCTGGTGCGCCAGACCCGACTGGAGCGGGTGCAACCCGGCGATCCCCTGGAACTCACCTTCGGCACCGACGACCGGATCGCCGTCACCTATCGCCGCACCGTGGACCGGAAGGGGAAGGAAGGCCATCTGCGCCCCCGCCACACCCTGCGCCACGAGCACCGGATCCAGGTGGAGAACGGCCATGATTTCCCCATGACCGTGGTGATCCTGGACCGCATGCCGGTCCCCCGGGACGAGCGCATCCGGGTGGAGCCCGGCCCGCAGACCACGCCCCCCTCACGCAGCGACGTGGATGGCCGCCCCGGCGTGGTGGCCTGGGACCTGGAACTCCCGGCCGGCGGACAGGAGACCCTGCGCTTCGACTACCGGATCAGCTGGCCCGAGGAGCTCCCGGGGATCCAGGGATTGGGGCAGTGACCCGGGACCCCTTCCAGGGCATGGCAGGGGACCACGACCCAAAGGACGAACTCGTCCAGCTCCGGCAACGGGCACGAGAGATCCTGCGGGACCACCGTTTCCAGCAGACCCTGGATACCTTCCGGGAAGGGGAATTGGACCTGGAGGCCCTGCTGGAGGAACTGCATATCTATCATGCGGAGCTGCGCCTGCAGCAGGATGCCCTCAGGGAGGGCCGCTATGCCGCGGAGGAGGCCCTCAACCGCTTCACCGCCCTCTATCAGGAACTCCCCATCCCGGTGCTGCGCATCGACCGCTCCGGTTTCGTGCGCGAGGGCAACACCGCCGCCCACCGCCTCCTCGCCCTGGACAACCGCCTGTTCTCCCAGCTGGCCGATCGCGAACACCAGAACTTCCTGGCCCAGGCCCTTCAGCGCGCCGCCAGGGACCGCAAGGCCACCTGCGAGGGCATCCGCCTGCGTCATCGGGAGGGTGAACCGCTCATCGCCGACCTGCAGATCATCCACCTGTACCACGAGGCCACCGAGCAAAGCGAGTTCATCTGCAACGTGGTGGACCAGACCCAACACATGATCCAGCAGGAGCGCCTGCTGGAGATCAACGAGCAGCTGCGGGCCAGCGAGTCCCGTTACCGCCAGGTGACCGCCATCACCAGCGACATCGCCTACACCTGCATCGCGGGGGACGGGGATGCGTACCGGCTGGACTGGATCACCGAATCCATTCGGGCCGTCACCGGCCATACCATGGAGGAGGTACGGGAGTGGGGAAGTCTGCGTCCCCTGGTGACGGAGGAGGACCAGCCCCTCTTCGACCGGGACATCCTGGCCCTGGAACCGGGCCATGCCTCCACCGTGGAGCTGCGCCTGCGCCGCAAGGACGGCGGGGTGCGCTGGGTACGGGCCACTACCGAATGCCTGAAGGACCCTGCCTCCGGGAGCAGGCGACTCTATGGCGGGCTGATGGACATCACCCAGCAGCGTCGGCGGGAGGAGAAGATCAGCACCCTGGCCCTGGTGGTGGAACAGAGCCCCAGCCTCGTGCTCATGACCGATCGGCGCGGGATCATCCGCTACGTCAATGCCCGCTTCTGCCAGCGCACCGGTTACAACCGCCAGGAGCTTCAGGGCCGCCCGGCCACCATCCTGGGCCCCGGCGACACACAGCGGGGGGAACGCGCCCGCCTGTGGCGCCGGCTGCGCAGGGGACACGACTGGCAGGGGGAGATGCGCCTGCGCGCCCGCAGCGGGGAAGACCTCTGGGCAGAGGCCCGCATCACCCCACTGCGGGATGCCCAGGGGGAGATCACCCATTTCGTCCACATGGCCGAAGACATCAGCGACAAGAAGACCCTCTCCCGTCAACTCCGCTTCCTGGCCCACTATGATCCCCTCACCGAACTGCCCAACCGGGTCCTCATGCGCGAGCGGATCGATCAGGCCCTGGCCTCGGCACGCAGTGAAGGGCACGGCATGGCCCTGCTTTCCGTGGACGTGGATGGGCTCAAGCTGGTGAACGATTCCCTGGGCCACGACACCGGGGACAACCTGCTGCAGGGGGTGGCGCAGCGCCTGCAGGCCCTGCTGGGGGAGGAGGACAGCCTGGGCCGGTTCGGCGGCGACAACTTCGTGATCCTCACCGCCCGCCTGGACCAGGCCCAGGACACCCTGCGCATCGCAGAGCGCATCCATGGCCTGCTCAAGGATCCCTTCGAGGTGAACGGACACGTCCTGCCCCCGCTGTCAAGATAGTTGGAACCTGACCTGCTGTTAGAATCTTGAACCTGGAAGGGGGCGAAGAGAGGGTTCCGATGCAGTACTCCAAAGAACGCCGGGAAGCAGTGCTCAAGAAGCTGTTCCCGCCCAACAACCGGCCGATCTCTGATGTGGCAGAGGAAGAAGGCATCAGCGCGGCCACCCTGTATCTCTGGCGCAAGCAGGCCCGTGATGATGGCCAACTGCTCCCGGAGAGCGGGGCCGACCCGGAAGGCTGGAGTTCCCGGGACAAGTTCAACGCGGTGCTGGAGACGGCTGCGCTCAGTGAAGCGGAACAGGCGGAGTACTGTCGCCAGCGTGGCCTGTATCCGGAACAGATCCGGCGCTGGCGCGGCGGCTGTCAATGAAGTTGTCGCCTGAGAGCACATCGTTATGCAGCCATTTTCAGTGGCTGATCTTGAGCAACGCGCTCAGGATTCATGGTGACGGTATCGACATGCGACCAGTTACGAGTCTTTCCAGTCCAGCGGTCCGGGCGAAGCTGTCGGGCTCTTTGGAAGTAAGCGGTCATTCCACGGCGTCGTTGACGCGGGGTTCAGTTGATGTCCCGGTGGAGTTTGATCCTGCTGGCGGGGACTTTCCAATGGCGATTGTCCTCGGCGTGCACCACCACGGTCTTGCGG
>JBKGXY010000019.1:0-24302 GCA_046546415.1 Ectothiorhodospira sp. | reverse complement strand
AGGCGCTGCAGGCTGTCCTCCAGGGCCCGGGGGCGCACCACCAGGGCCAGGGCCTGGCCGTCCTCAGAGACCAGCAGGCCCGGGGCGAAGCGGTCGGACAGGGCCCGCTGCCGCCATTGTTCCGGTGTGCGGGCGCCCAGGTCGTAGGGGTCCACCAGGGGCTCCACGGCGAACCCGTCGGCGGTGGCCCGGATGTGGTCGGCGGTGAGCACCGAGAGCACCCGCTCCACCCGGGGATTGCCCCGGATGCTCAGGACCGCCTCGTGCAGCGGTTCGAGGAAGGCCGGATCGAACAGGTCCTCCCCCTCGAACAGGGCCACCAGCACCTGCTCCTGGGGGAAGCGCTCCCGCAACTGGCGGTCGAAGGCCACCGCCGGGTCGTCCCTGGGGAAATACACCTCCGGGGCGTTGTTGAGCTCGAGCTGCAGCAGCAGCGGCCCCGGCAGGAGGAAAAGCCCGAGCAGCAAGGCCAGGGCCAGGCGGGGACGGTGGAGCATCCACTGGGTCAAGGGGGGCCTCCTGTGGGCCGGGATGTCAGATGACCGGGTCTGCGGCCGTTCACACGGACCGGCCTGTCGCCGCCAGTCGCCGCCTGGCGATGGCCAGCAGCAGCCGCTGCAGGGGGTTGCGGTTGCCCCCGGGTCTCCAGGTATGGGCAAGACGGCCGCGGTAGGCGTCGAAATGCAGCCCCCGGGGCGCTGCCACGACCCGGCCACGGCCCAGAATCAGCTTGAGTACCTCGGTCCCCGCCATGCCGGCACATAGGTCGCAGGCCATGGGTGTGGACGGGCCCTTCTGCGCCGCCAGATCCACCCGCCCCGGGTCCGCCAGGTAGCCCATCTGCAGCATGGCCGGGGCCAGGCCCATCATGAAACGCAGGGACAGTTCGTTGGTGGACAATCCCTCGCGGAACTGGAAGTAGTCATCGAAGGCCATGCCATCGGGGATGAAGGTGAGCACGGCGGAGCCCATACCCAGCGGTGCGGCGGTCACCGCCGGGATGCCCCTCTCCCGGCACGTATTGAACAGGGTGCGGCGGGCCTCGAAGGCGAAGAAATCCAGACCATCCACATAGACGTCGACCCCGTCCAGGAAGGCATGGACGTTGGTGGCGTCCACCCCTTCGGGGAAGCGCCGCAGTTCCAGTTCCGGGTTGATGTTCAGGGCCGTCTCCGCCATCACCTCCAGTTTGGACCGTCCCAGGGTATCCATGCGGGCGCCGGCCTGGCGGTTCATGTTGTGCAGTTCGAAGACGTCGAAATCCGAGAGGCTGAAGGCGCCGATGCCCAGGCGGGTCAGGGTCAGCAGATGGGCGCCGCCCACACCCCCCATGCCGGCGATGGCCACCCGCGCCCGTCGCAAACGTGCCTGTTCCTCCGGCGTGATCCATCCCAGGGTGCGCTGGAAGGCCTCCCCGTAATCGAACCGGTGATTCATCCTGTCCCCCGATGTTGTTCTTCGGCTGCGCTGAATCCCAGTCTATACCAAGCCGCGCGCCGGTACTGGACAGCCTCCCTGTCCGGCACCAGAATCATTTATGGTTGCCGGATATCGGGCCGTTCCGGCCCACGGGAGGGACGGTGAACAGCAGGTGCGATGGGCAGGGCGTTTCGGGGCACGGGGGATCCCGTTCCGGGCGGAGGCGGCGGGCTCGCGTCCTGTGGGCGATGGTGCTCACGGGGGTTGTCATCGGGATGGGGATGCCGCCTGCCTGGGGCGAGGACGGGAAGGGGCGGGAATTGGCGCAACGGGTGTATGACCGCCCCGACGGTGAGGATGTGACCACCCGCGGGACTATGGTCCTGCAGGAGGAGGGGCGCGATCCCCGGGTGCGGCGGATGGTGACCTACCAGCAGGATCCGGCCCCCGACGAGACCCGCTCCCTGATCCGCTTCACGGCCCCCGCCGACATCGAGGACACGGGCCTGCTGACCCTGGATCACGCCGACGGCAGCAGCGACCAGTGGATCTACCTCTCCGCCCTGGACCGCAACCGGCGCATCCCCTCGGCCCGTCGCGGGGGGCGGTTCGTGGGTTCGGATCTCTACTTCGAGGACCTGCAGGACCGCCGGCCCGACGAGGACACCCACCGGCTCCAGGGGGAGGCGGAGATCGAGGGCGTGACCACCCTGAAGCTGGAGAGCGTGCCCGTGGATCCGGGGGAATCCGCCTATGCCCGCCGCGTGAGCTGGATCCACGAGCCCAGTCTGATCCCCCTGCGTATCGACTTCTATCTCCCCGGCCGGGAGGAGACCCCGGCCAAGCGCCTGGAGGTCCACCGTATCCAGGAGATCCAGGGCTACTGGACGGTGATGGACAGCACCATGACGGACCTGGATTCCGGCCACCGCACCCGGATGACGGCGGAGGAGGTGCTCTACGACCGGGATCTGCCCGAGTCCCTGTTCTCCCCCCGGGCCCTGTCCGATCCGGGGATGGAATCCGGATACCGGCCATGACGGCCCCGATGGGGGTCCGGTGGGGGGCCGCTCGCACGCGCGCACTGGTCCTGGTGGCCCTGGTGGTGACCCCGCCCCTGGGGGCCCAGGGGCTGGAGATCGGGGAACCGGACCCCCCGCCCGAGGCGTCGTCCCCGTCCGGGACGGTCCCTGGCCCCCTGGAGGAGCTGCGCCTGGAGGCCGGTTTCCCCGTCCGGGATGGACCGGTGTCCGCGGTGCATCACCTCCACGCCCGCCTGGGCTGGGATCTGCCGCTCTCCGAAGCCTGGAGCCTGCGCCTCGGCGGGCGGTTCGACGCCCACCTGCAGACCGGGGGTTCTGATCTGGCCCGGGGCGAGGGGGACTACGACGAGGCCTTCCTGCGCTATCGTGATGCACGGCGTCGCATCACCGTGGGGGCGCAGCGCATCCACTGGGGACGGGTGGACGAGCGCCCGCCCACGGACGGCCTCGGGGTGCAGGATCTCACCCGCCTGGTGCTGGACGATCTTGAGGACCGCCGCCGGGCCGTGCCGGCCCTGCGCTGGGAGGAGTACCTGGGGGCGTACCGGCTGGACATGGCCTACATCCCCCGCTTCCGGGCCGCCGAACTGCCGCCCCGGGATGGCCTGTGGCATCCGGTGGACCGGGATCGCGGACGGATCCTGGGGATGGCGCCGGATCCGCTGCTGGCGCCGTTGGTGCGCCGTGGGAGGGTGCAGGATCAGGATGGCGGATCCGGCGGGGGCGGGGTGCGCCTGAGCCACTCCGGTACAGGGCTGGATTATGCCCTGAGCGTGCAGCGCAGCCGGCGTTCCGCCCCCTACTACGCCCTGACCCCGGCGGCCCGGCGCGCCCTGCGGGCCGATCCCACGGACCCGGAGGCGATCCTGAACGCCGCTCCGGTCACCCTCGAGGGGCTGCACCCCTACACCTGGCGCCTGGGGGGGGATCTGGCCTTCGACCGTGGCCTTTCCACCTGGCGTTTCGAGGCCGCCTGGATCAGTGACCGCCCGGTCACCACGGCGGATCTGCGGCCGGTCACCGCGCAGGCCGTGGACTGGGTGGCGGGGGTGGAGTTCTTCCCCGGTGACGCGGATCTGAGGGTGAACCTGCAACTGGGTGGGAGTCACCGGACGAGCGGTCCAGATGACCTGATGGATGCGGAAAACGTCTATACTCTCTTCGGTGACGCCGAGCAGGGATTCGGACGCGGGCGGTGGCAGGCCCGGCTTCGCTATGCCCTCGGTCTGGACCCGCGGGAGGTCTACCTCAATCCGCGTCTGGCCTATGTGGGCCGGGAGCCGCACGAGATCTACGCCGGTTATCACCACTTCGAGGGCGAGGACGCGACCCTGGGCGGCTTCCACGAGCGCCGCGATCTGTGGGTTGTGGGTTGGCGCGCCCGTTTCTGATTCACCTGGCACAAGGTGACCCCCCATGTCCGCCCCCCGTCTGGTCGATCACTTCCAGGACTATTTCCAGGTGCTGCCCGCCCGGGCCCCCGAACGCCTGGAGCAGGTCTTTCGCATCCGCTATGACGTGTACTGCCGGGAGTTCGGTTACGAGAAGGAGGAGGATTGTCCCGGCGGTCTCGAGCGGGACGACTACGACGCCGATGCGTCGCATTGCCTGATCATGCACCGGCCCACCGAGCGATCGGCCGGCTGCATCCGGGTGGTCCTTCCCACGCCAGACGACGCGGCGTTCCTGCTGCCCCTGGAGCGTTTCTGCGGGTCCAGCCTCGATCACCCGGATCGTCGCCCGGACCACTTCCCGCGGGGGGATATCGGGGAGGTCTCCCGCCTGGCGGTCCACACCCAGTTCCGCCGGCGTAAGGGGGAATCGGAGACCCCCGCCGGCTTCCCGGCGGACTACATCCTCACGGAGGATGAGCGCCGCGTCTTCCCCCTGCTGGGCCTGGCCCTGTTCTGCGCCGGCACCTCGCTCATGAAGCAGGCGGGCCGGGAGCAGGCCTTCGTCATGATGGAGCGCCGCCTGGCCCGCATGCTCCAGGCCTCGGGTTTCCCCTTCGAGCAGGTGGGCCAGCCCATGGAATACCACGGGGAACGGGCGGCCTACCATGTCACGGTCCGGCAGGTGCTGGAGTCCATGCGTCCGGACATCCGGGAACTGCACGATTTCGTGCATTCCAGCCTGACGGCGTCGGACTTGGATCCGGCCCGTTCCTGAAGGGGGCACGTCCCGGCCCCGGGCTGAAAAAGGGTGTCGTTGGTCAAAAAAATCCCGTGATCAGAGAGGTTATTCCCGGATTTGTGATGACCGCCTCGAACCGGCGCGGGCCGGCGCATGCTGTAATGCCGCCATCCTTAAACCACTAGGGCGGGAGACGGCATGTTTGATGCAACCTATGAGGCCTTTGTCGCGGATACGCCGGAGGCGCGCCGCATCCATCACCGGATCCGTTACACGGTGTACTGTCTGGAGCGGGGGTTCGAGGATCCGCAGGCCTTCCCGGAAGGGGAGGAGCGGGACCAGTGGGATGATCGGTCCGTCCCTTTCATCTTTCGTCACCGGCACACGGGGGCATGGGTCGGGGCGTTGCGCCTCGTGACCCCCGGACCGGAGGGACTGCCCCTCCAGCAGATGGCTGAAACGGAGCCCATGCACCGGGAAACGGCATGGGAGTTGTCCCGGATCTGTGTCCCCGGCGGCATGCAGGGACCGGAGGTCCCCGTTGCCAACGCAGGGGGGCAGATGCTGCGGGATGCGCGTTCCCCGGATCTCTTCGCGGGGATGCTGCGGGCGGCCATCGAGTATACCCGGGATCAGGATGTACCCTATCTCTATTTCCTGGCGAACCGGGCCCTGGCCCGGATCGTGGGGCGGCTGGGCTTTGCGTTCCAGAACGTTGGGCCGGGCTGTGATCATCGGGGGATACGCTACCCCTATCGGGCGCATCTGGACGAGGCGGTCCTGAGCGCGGTGCAGCGTTCCTCCCGGATGGAGCGGCTGTTCTATTCCCCGGCGCCCGCCTATCGACTCCATTCCGAGCGCCTCCCCGGGAACGCCTCTCCCATGTCCCCCATGGCCGAGGTTTGCCGCGCGGCCTGAGCCGGGCGGGAGGAACAGGGGCGCGGTAGTGCCCGTCCGGGGGTAACCCGGATCTGGCGCGGTTTTCCAGGGTGTCGATGCCCCGCTCCCCGGAGGGCAGTGCTTGACCTGCCGCGAGGACTGGTCGACAGTCAGGAATGAACCCATCCATCGGGCCGTCGGGTGTATCCGGGGGATTGCCGGGATGGCCAGGGGTCAGGGAAGGATCGGGCCCGCAGGGCCTGTTGGGTGAATGAGCGACTGTCGAGGGCGTGATCATGGAACAAAAGCTTCTGACCCGGTATGTGCGGCGGACCCTGGCGGGCCTGGCGGTTTCGGGCACACTCTGGATGGCCGGCTGCGGGCAGGCCGACTACACCGAAGAGGAGCGACTGGAGCGCGCCCGGGATTTCCTGGAAAGCGGCGAGGTGCGGGCCGGCATCATCGAGTATCGCAACCTGCTGCAGGAGAACCCCGATCACGTGGAGGCCCGCTGGGAACTGGGGCGGGTGCATCTGGAACGGGGCGAACCACAGGCCGCTCTGGCGGAGTTCCGCAAGGCCCGCGACCTGGGATGGGACGATCCCGAGGCGGTGATCTACATGGCCCGGGCCCGCCTGATGATGGGGGAGTTCCGCACGGTGCGGGCGCAACTGGAGGCCCGGGAGGCGGGGGAATTCGAGGATCCGGAGGGGTTCCACCTGCTGCTGGCCCGCGCCCATGTGGGGGTGAATGATCTGGAAGCCGCCGAGGAGGAGCTGGATACGGCTCTGGAGCTCGATCCCGACCACGCGCCGGCCCTGACCACCCTGGCTCAGGTGCGTGCCCAGCAGGGGGATCGCGACAGGGCCAAGGCGCTCCTGGCCGAGGCCCTGGCGGTGGATGCCGGGCATGCCCCGGCCTGGTCCCTCTCCGGCGATATCCACCGCAGCGAAGGCAACCTGAAGGAGGCCGCCGAGGCCTATACCCGGGTGATCGAGACGGCGCCGAATCCCTATACGGGGCATTTCCGGCGGGCCCTCACCCGCATGTCCCAGCAGTCCTGGGATGGGGTGCAGGAGGATCTGGAGGCCCTGCAGGAGTTGGGGCCGGATCTGCCGGCCACCTCCTATGTCGAGGGTGTGGTGCATTTCCACGAGGGGGACCATGAGGCGGCGGCGAATGCCCTGGAGGAGACCCTGCGGGAGAACCCGAACTACCTGCCGGCCCGCTTCTTCCTGGGGGCCAGCCATTTCGCCCTGGGCAACCTGCAGCAGGCCGACGCCCATCTCACCCGCTATGTTCAGGGCAACCCGCAGTCCACGGCGGCCAATCGCCTGCTGGCCGCCGTGCGCATGCAGGTGGGGCAGGTGGACGAGGCCGAGGCCCTGTTGCGGCGTGTCCTGGCGGAGAACGAGGAGGACCGGATCGCCCTGGAGTTGATGGCGGGGGTGCACGCCTCCCGGGGGGATATCCAATCCAGCATTGAATTATTGCGCCAGCGGGTGGATCAGGATCCCGAGTCGGTGCAGCCGCGGATGAACCTGGCACGCGCCCTGATGCAGGGGGGGGATGCGGCGGCCGGTCTGCGGGAGCTGGAGGCGCTCAGTGAGATGGACCCCGAGCTGGAGGGCCTGGAACTGGCCGGCGTGTTGCGCCTGCTGCAGGAGGGGCAGCATGAGCAGGCCCTGGAGGAGGCGGATGCCTTCGCCGAGAAGCGTCCCGAGTCCCCGGCGGTGCAGAACCTTCGGGCCGGCGCCCTGCTCGCCCTGGGACGAACCGATGAGGCCATCGAGGCCCTGGAGGAGGCCCGCCGGCTGGATCCGGGCAATGCCACGGCCACGCGCAACCTGGCGGTGCTCAAGCTGCGCACAGAAGGGGCGGAGGCGGCCCGCGAGGTCCTGGAGTCGGGCCTCGAGGCCAGCCCGGATGATGCGCGGCTGTTGATGCTCATGGCCGAATTCGAGGTGGAGCAGGGCGAGCCCGACGAGGCCGGTCAGTTCCTGCAGCGGGCCGTGGACGCGGACCCGGAGGCACTGGAACCCAGGGTGGTGCTGGCCCGTTACCACCTGCAGACCGGCGAGCCCGAGTCGGCCCTCTCGGTACTGGAGGGGGTGGATGAAGGGCATGAGGACGATGCCGCCCTGCTGGAGGTCCTTTCCATGGCCCAGGTCTCGGCCGGTCGGCTGGACCAGGGGATCACCACCCTTCGCCGCCTGGCCGAGCTGCGGCCGGATTCCCCCGAGGTGCATTTCCGCCTGGCCCTGGCCCAGGGGCAGGCGGAGCGTTTCGGGGAGGCGCGGCGTTCCCTGGAGCGGGTGCTGGAACAAGACGAGGAACACCCCGGCGCCCTGCTCACCCTGGCACGGCTGGAGCGCCGGGAGGGGCGTGAGGACCAGGCCCTGGAACTGGCGCGGCGCATGCAGGATCTGGATGCCGTCCGGGGCAGGGGGTACCTCCTGGAGGGGGACATCCTGGCCACGCGGGAGGACTACGCCGGGGCGTTGGAGGCGTATGAGGCCTCGTATCGGGAACGGGCGACCGGCGAGGGGGCCATGAAGCGTTTCGAGGTCCTTCGCCGCGCCGAAGGGGGAGAGGCCGCCCGTGAATGGATGCGTGAACACCTGGAGGAATATCCCGACGATCACCGGTCCCGCCTGGTGCTGGCGACCTCCCTTCTGGAGGCCGGTGACCGGACGGCCGCCCGGGAGGAGTACGAACGCCTGGAAGATCGTTTTCCGGAAGACCCGATGGTGCTGAACAACCTCTCCTACATCTATCAGCAGGAGGGGGATGCACGTGCGCTGGATCTCGCCCAGAAGGCCCATGAGCTGCAGCCGGAGGATCCCCGCATCCAGGACACCCTGGGCATGGCCATGCTCGAGCATGGGGATCCGGCCGAGGGGCTGGAGTGGATCGGCGAGGCCCGCGAGGCGTTGCCGGACGATGCCTCCATCGGCTATCACCACGCCGTGGCACTGGAGCGCAACGGCCGCCCGGACGAGGCCGCTTCGGTGTTGCGGGAGCTGCTGGACGAGGCCGGCGAGTTTGCCGAGCGCCAGGAGGCCGAGGCACTCCTCAGACGGCTGGAGTCCTGAGCGGTTCGGCGGGTGGCCTCCCGCCCCTTCGGCCGGGGGCCATCCGCCGTCAGCCCAGATCGTACTGCCGCATCTTCTTGCGCAGCGTTCCCCGGTTGAGGCCCAGGTACTGCGCGGCGCGGCTCTGGTTGCCGTTGCAGTGGTGCAGTACGCACTCCAGCAGGGGGCGTTCCACTTCCTCCATCACCATGCGATAGACCCCGTCCGGTTCGTGGCCGTCCAGGCGGGCGAAGTACTCCTCCAGGGCCTGGGCCACGGCGGCGGCCAGGGTCTCGCGTTGCTCGGTGTCGCGTGCGCTGTCTCGGGGTTCTTCTCGGGTCATGCCGCGATGTCCTTGCCGGGGGGGAGGGTTTCGAGGTAGCGGGTGATCCGGTCCAGCTGGGTGTCGGGTTCTGTGGCGTCCAGGAGGGGCCCGCGGATGCGTTCGGCCCCGGGGCGGCCTTCGATATACCAGATGAGATGCTTGCGCGCCACGCGCACCCCCGTTCGGGGCCCGTAGAGGTCGTGGAGGGCCTCCAGGTGCTCTCGTACCAGGGCCAGCACCGTCTCCGGTCCCGGTTCCGGCGGGATCTCCCCCGTCTCCAGGGCGCGGGCGATGCGCCCGAAGAGCCAGGGGCGTCCCCGGGCCCCACGGCCCACCATGAGGGCATCGGCCCCCGTGACGGCCCGCATCCGCAGGGCGTCCTCCGGGGTGAAGAGGTCGCCGTTGGCGATCACCGGGATGGACACCGCCTCCCGGACCCGGGCGATGGCCGCGGGATCCACGGGATCCCGGTAGCTGCAGGCGGCGGTGCGTCCATGCACCGTCACGGCCCCGATCCCGCAGTCCTCGGCGATGCGGGCGATGGCGGGGGCGTTGATGCGGCTCCGGTCCAGGCCCAGGCGGATCTTCAGGGTGACGGGCACGGGCACCGCGGCCACCACCGCCTCCAGGATGGCCCGCACCCGGGGCTCGTCCCCCAGCAGGGCGGCCCCGGCGGCCCGGTTCACGACCTTGCGTGCCGGGCAGCCCATGTTGAGGTCGATGATCCCGGCGCCCCGCTCCACGGCGGCCCGGGCGGCGGTGGCCATCATGGCCGGCTCGCGGCCCGTGATCTGCACGCTGCGGGGGGCGGGTTCCCCGGAGTGCTCCAGGCGGCAGCGGGATTTCTCCGTATGCCACAGCCGGGTGTCGGCGTGCACCATCTCGGACACGGCCAGCCCCGCCCCCAGCCGGCGGCAGAGGCTGCGGAACGGGTGGTCGCTGATGCCGGCCATGGGGGCCAGGATCAGCGGGGGGTCCACGATATGGGGGCCGATGCGCATGGGGAACGGATCAGAACAGGGAGCCGGACATGATACCCGTGCGGCCGACGGGCTTAAAGCCGATCGCCGGCCCGTGGGGCCGGCAGGAAGCGGAACTCGAAGGCCATGGCCGCCGGACCGGGATCGGCGATGAACCGTTCCAGGGGGCGGATCTCATCCGGTGCCATCGTGGCTCCGGTCCCGTTCTCCGGCGGGTAGTCGGCGGGGAAGAAGCGGCGGGCCGCCACCGGAGCGCCCTGGGCATCCCGGAAGGTGAGTTCGATCACCGGGGCCGGCTGGGGGAAGTCCGCGGTGTTCTTCACCCCCGCGCTCACGTGCAGGACGCCGGGGCGATCGGGGAGGGCCTGGATGTGCCGGTGCGCGAGGCGCAGGGCCTCCAGGTCCCGGGGGGGCGGCAGGGCGCAGGGCAGGGGGGCGCATATCCCCCGCACCCAGGGCGCCAGCACGGGGATCTCCAGCAGGCGCAGGCGCTCATGGTAGAGGATCTGTCCCGCTAGCAGCAGGATCAGGGTCAGGCAGGCCGCACCCCAGGCCAGCGTGGGGCCCACCCGGGGTCGGGGTGGGGTCTCCTCCAGGGCCTCCCGCAGGGCCCTGGGCAGCGGGGCATCGTGGGAGGGACCCGTTGGTGAAGGTGGGGCGGTGCCTCCGGGGGGGAGTTCGGTCCCGCGGGATGTGCAATTGGGTCCCCGATGGGGCGCAGCGGCTGGATCCATGACGGTCGGCTCCCCGTGACATGTCACGGCATGACGGTCCCGGGACGGGGCGGCCCTTGCTTCAGGGGCGGCCTGCGGTCAGGCCGGTGGCCGCCGCAGGCCCTGCAGAAGGGTCCACCCTTCCTGCTGATCGGCCACCCCCATGTCGAACCAGGGGGTGTAGGTGGAGATGAGCTCTTCCGCCTGGCGGTCCAGCAGCCCGGCCAGGAGGATGCGCCCGCCCGGGTGCGTGCGCCCCGCCAGGGCGGGGGCCAGGGCCATCAGGGGGCTGGCCAGGATGTTGGCCAGGGTGAGATCGAAGGCTTCCCCTGCCGGCAGCCCCTCCGGGAGGTCGGTCGACAGATCTTCGGGAGCGATCCCGTTGCGCTGGGCGTTCTCGCGTGTGGCCGTCATGGCCTGAGGGTCGATATCCACGGCCCAGGTGTGGCGGGCCCCCAGCTTCAGGGCACCGATGGCCAGGATGCCGGAGCCACAGCCGTAGTCCAGGACCGCCAGCCCCCCGGGCGGGTGGGCATCCAGCCAGCGCAGGCACATGGCCGTGGTGGGGTGGGTGCCGGTGCCGAAGGCCAGGCCCGGGTCCAGGCGGATGTTCACGGCATCCGCCTCCGGGGCCTCATGCCAGGTGGGCACGATCCACAGGCGTTCACCGAAGCGGATGGGATGGAAATCATCCATGCAGGCCCGGACCCAGTCCCGGTCCGGCAGTGCCTCGTGGCGCACGTGCTCCGGGGGGATGGCCAGCTGCGTCGCCAGGGCCCCGGCCACGGTCCCGATATCCGTCTCCCGGGGGAAGAGGCCGGTCACCCACAATTCCGGCCAGAGGGGTTCCTCTCCGGGCAGGGGCTCCAGCAGGGGCACGTCGCCGGCGTCCTGCAGCATCACCGACATGGCCCCCTGCGCCAGCAGGGCATCCTCCACCTCGGCGGAGCGGTCGGCGGTGGCGGGCAGGGTGATCTGGATCATGGGGGGTTCTCCGCCGGGGCCGCTTCAGCCGTGGGCCTTGAGGCGCTTTTCCAGGTAGTGGATATCGGTGCCGCCGTTTCGGAAGGCGGGATCACCGATCAGATCCCGCTGCAGGGGGACGTTGGTCTTGATGCCTTCGATGACGATCTCCGAGAGGGCGCCGCCCATGCGGGCCAGGGCGATGTCCCGGGTGGCGCCAAAGCTGATGAGTTTGCCGATCATGGAGTCGTAGTAGGGTGGGACCTTATAGCCGTTGTAGATGTGCGTATCCACACGGATGCCCGGACCGCCGGGGGCGTGGTACTGGCTGATGGTGCCCGGGGAGGGCATGAAGCTGGCCGGATCCTCGGCGTTGAGGCGGCACTCGATGGCGTGGCCGCGGATCTCCACGTCCTCCTGGCGGATGCTCAGGGGCGCGCCGGCGGCCACCAGGATCTGCTCGCGCACGATGTCCAGACCGGTGACCATCTCCGTCACCGGGTGCTCCACCTGCACACGGGTGTTCATCTCGATGAAGAAGAACTCGCCGTCCTCATAGAGGAACTCGAAGGTGCCGGCGCCGCGGTAGCCGATGGTACGGCAGGCCTCGGCACAACGCGACCCGATGCGCTGGCGCTCCTCCTCGGTGATCCCCGGGGCCGGGGCCTCCTCGATCACCTTCTGATGGCGGCGCTGCATGGAGCAGTCCCGCTCGCCCAGGCTGATGGCGTTGCCGTGTTCGTCGGCGATCACCTGGAACTCCACGTGACGGGGCTTCTCCAGGTATTTCTCCATGTAGACCATGGGGTTGTTGAAGGCGGAGGCGGCCTCGTTGCGGGTCAGGGAGATGGCGTTCACCAGGGCGCCGTCGGAATGGACCACCCGCATGCCGCGGCCCCCGCCACCGCCGGCAGCCTTGATGATGACCGGGTAGCCGATCTCCCGGGCCAGGGCCAGGTTGGCCTCCGGGTCGTCCCCCAGGGCACCGCCGGAACCGGGCACACAGGGCACCCCGGCCTCCATCATGGCCTTCTTGGCCGAGACCTTGTCCCCCATGAGGCGGATGGTCTCGGCCCGGGGGCCGATGAAGACGAAGCCGCTGGACTCCACCCGTTCGGCGAAGTCGGCGTTCTCCGAGAGGAAGCCGTAGCCCGGGTGGATGGCCTCGGCGTCGGTGACCTCCGCGGCGCTGATGAGGGCCGGGATGTTCAGGTAGCTGTCCGAGGAGCGGGCCGGCCCGATGCACACGGACTCGTCCGCCAGGCGCACGTGCTTGAGGTCCCGGTCCACGTCCGAGTGGACGGCCACGGTCTTGATGCCCATCTCCCGGCAGGCCCGGAGGATGCGCAGGGCGATCTCGCCGCGGTTGGCAATCAGTATCTTGTCGAACATGGCGTGCAGGGCCTCACTCGATGATGAACATGGGCTCGCCGTATTCCACCGGCTGCCCGTTCTCCACCAGGATCGCCTTGATCACCCCGGCCTGGTCCGCCTCGATCTGGTTGAGCATCTTCATGGCCTCGATGATGCACAGGGTGTCCCCCGCCTCCACCTTCTGGCCCACATCGACGAAGGGTTTGGCCCCTGGAGAGGCGGCGCGGTAGAAGGTCCCCACCATGGGGGCGATCACCTGATGACCGGAGGGCAGTTCGGGATCCTCGCCGCTGTCCGCGGACCCTGCGGTGGGTCCTGGGGCCGGCCCCGGGGCCGGCTGGGCCGGGGCGCCGGGGGCCATGAAGGCCTGGGGCATCATGAAGGCCTGACCGCCCCCCTGGGCCGCCCGGGTGATGCGCACCGACTCCTCGCCCTCCTGGATCTCGATCTCGTTGATCCCGGATTCTTCCAGCAGCTCGATGAGTTTTTTGATCTTTCTGATGTCCATGGTGCTCAACTCAGGGTTGTCAGGTGGATCGCCGCGTCCAGCGCCAGGGCGTAGCCGTGGGGTCCGAGGCCGATGATCACGCCGGCGGCCGCGTCCGAGAGATAGGAATGATGGCGGAAGCCCTCCCGGGCGAAGGTGTTCGACAGGTGCACCTCGATGAAGGGGATGCCCACCCCCAGGAGGGCATCGCGCAGGGCCACGCTGGTGTGGGTGAGACCGCCGGGGTTGATGAGGATGCACACCACACCCTCGTTCCGAGCCGCGTGGATGCGGTCGATGAGGGCGCCTTCGGCGTTGGACTGGAAGGTCTCCAGTTCGTGTCCCCGTTCCCGGGCCCGCTCTTCCAGCCCCGAAACGATGCCTTGCAGGGTCTGGTGGCCGTACACCCCGGGTTCACGGGTGCCCAGGAGGTTCAGGTTGGGGCCATTGAGCAACAGGAATCGGGCCATGGACACTCGCACACCGGGGACATTGCCAATGGAGGTGCCTTTCCGGTCGGACCGGGGCGCGCATCGCGGGAATGCACGGGAACCTCCCCTAGGCGGTGCGCGGAATTGTGCATCAAGGGCCGGGCGGTGTCCAGGCTGTTCAGGAGGTTTCCTGAATTTTACAGGGAGTTTGACGCATATTCCCAAATAATTGTGAAGGGATCCGGGGAATTCCGAGTGCCGCGGTGGGTCGATTCAGGGTGGGGCCCTGCCCGCTCCCGGGTGCGGCGGTGCAGCCTGCCCGCATGGGTATACCGCACCTTAGCCCTGCCGGTCCAGCAGAACGCTGGAGGGCGGGGTGCCGGGGTGCTACGGGTCAGGGAGCCGGGCGGGCGTGTCCTTGCGGCATGGCGGGTGTCCATGGCCGGGAGGGGGCGGGCCGTGGTGAGGATCAGCCGGCGTCACTGGACCGGCCAAGGGCGGCCCGAAGGTGTTCGAGGAAGGCATTGGCGTCCTTGTAGCCCACCAGGCGGTGATGGCGGCGCTCCTCCCCGCGGGCATTGAAAAAGATCATGGCCGGGGGGCCGAAGAGATCGAAGCGGCGCATCAGTTCCCGGTGTGCCGGGGTCTGTTCGGTGACATCCACCTTCAGGAGACGTATGTCGGAGAGGGCCTCGATCACCCCCGGGTCCCGGAGGGTGGTGCGCTCCATGTGGGCGCATTCCACGCACCAGTCGGCGTAGAAGTCCAGGAGTACGGGCTGTTCCGCCGCGCGGGCGGACTCCAGGGCCCGGTCCAGTTCCTGCGGGTCGTTCACGGACTGAAACCGTGGGGTGGCCTCCTCCCGGCCTCCGCCGTCGGTGGCGGTGAGTCCCTCCAGGGGGCGGAACGGGTCCCGGGCCCCGGAGGCGCCCCCCACCAGGAGCAGGATGCCGTAGACCAGGATCACCAGTCCGAGCCCTTTCCACAGGGCCTGCCAGCCGGTCTTCCCCTCGGGGAGGGGGCTGGCGGCCCCCATGTAGACGCCGCTGACCATGAGCAGTGCGGCCCAGAGGAAGAGGGTGACCGATGTCGGCGCCACCCGTTCCAGCAGCCAGATGGCCATGGCCAGCAGGAGTACGCCGAACACGGACTTGATCCGCTCCATCCATGCACCGGCCCGGGGGAGGAGGCCGCCGGCGGAGGTGCCCAGGATCAGCAGCGGCAGTCCCATCCCCAGGCTCAGGCTGAACAGGGCCAGTCCGCCCAGGAAGGCGTCCCCCGTCTGGCCGATGTAGAGCAGGGCACCCACCAGGGGGGCGGTGACGCAGGGGCCGACGATCAGGGCCGACAGGAACCCCATGACGGCCGCCCCCAGCAGGGTGCCCCCCTGCTGGCGGCTGGAGAGGGCGGACAGGCGGCTCTGCAGGGCCGCGGGCATCTGCAGGTCATAGAAGCCGAACATGGACAGGGCCAGCGCGATGAAGATGGCCACGAAGGCGCCGATGACCCAGGGGTTCTGAAAGGCGGCCTGCAGATTGGCCCCGGCCAGGCCCGCGATGACCCCCGCCACGGTGTAGGTGACCGCCATGGCCAGCACGAAGGCCAGGGAGATGGCGAAGGCCTTGCGGGGGGTGAGCGACTTCTGTCCCAGGATGATGTTGGACAGGATGGGGATCATGGGGAAGACGCAGGGGGTGAAGGTGAGCAGCAGACCGAAACCGAAGAAGGCCAGGATCACCAGCCAGAGGTTGCCCTGTGCCAGCTGTGCCGCGATGCGGTCCTGCTCCGTGGCGGGGGGCGTGCTTTCCGTGCTGGCGCCTCCCCCCGATGCACCCCCTGCCTGTGCCGGGGTGGCGTCCAGGTCCACGGAGACGGTGCGTTCCTGCGGGGGGTAACAGACCCCGGAATCCGAACACCCCTGGGACCGTACCTTCAGTTCCAGGGTGTCCGGGGCGTCGGAGGTCCGGGTGACGGGGAGGGTGATCTCCAGCGTGCCGCGGTAGGTCTCCACCTCGCCGAAGAACTCGTCCTCCTTGATCTTCCCGTCGGGACGGCGGGGTTCGCCCAGTTCGATGCCGGAGGTCTCGGAGGTGAACTCGAACTGGTTGCCATAGAGATAGTAGCCATCGGCGATCGCCCACCGGGCCACCACGGTGTCTTCCTCGCCGGATTGCACCGCCAGGTCGAAGGCCTCCTCCGGCGGCAGGAGGTCCTCCGCCACCGCCCCGGAAAAGAGGAGCATCAGGGTCAGCAGAATCCCCAGGGTGCTTCGCCCCCATCGGGGCGGCCGGGGTCCGCGCATGGGAGGCTCGATGGCGGGGGTCCGTGTCCTGGGGGTGCTCAGACGTCGGGTCATGGGCGTGTCGTGTCCTCGATCCAGTGGAGATAGCCCTCAAGGCCATGGGTGATGGGGACCGCGATGATCTCCGGGAGTTCATAGGGATGCTCTTCACGCAGGCCCTCCTGCAGGGCCTCGTAGCAGGCCGCCCGGGTCTTGATCAGCAGGACGTGTTCGGCATCCTCCTGGATCTCTCCCTCCCAGGCGTAGACCGAGGTGGCCGCCGGCAGGATGCTGACGCAGGCGGCCAGGTGCCGTTCCACCAGCAGGGCGGCGATCTCCCGGGCGCGGGCCTCGTCGTCCAGGGTGGTGAGGACCAGCAGCGGTTCGTTCATGGCGCGTTCTCCTTGGGTGGGGGGCGGGTCATGGTGCACCGCCCCGGGGGCCGGCTCAAGTCACGGCCCCTCATCGGGCTCCAGGCCCTCTTCCCGCAGGTAATCTTCCAGGGGCCCGTCCCGGTAATGGCCCTCGGCCACGTAGCGTCCCAGGGCCAGGAAGGGTTCGGTACCCTCGGTGGTGCCGGTGTGGCGGGCGATGGGCTCGCCCTCCAGGTCGAAGAACAGGAATACGGGGGTGACCTGCACCCCGTGGGCCTCGGCCCATCCCTGCTCCGTGGTGGTTCGGCCCTGGAAGTCGGTGATCTCCACCGCCCCTTCCACGTCCACGGAGAAGCTGGCGAAGTGGTCGTTGAAGTATTCCTGCACCTCGGGGCGGTTCAGGACCTCCTCCTTCATGTGCTGACAATAGGGGCATCCGCTCATCTCGAAGAAGATCATGATGCCCTTCTTGTCCTCCTCCCGGGCCGTGGCCAGTTCCTCCCGGAAGTCCCCGAAGGTCATGCCAAAGAGGTGCTCGTAGGGGTCACGGCCCTCCGCCTGCGCCTGCGCCTGCGCCTGCAGGGGCAGGGCCGTGGCCAGCAGCAGGAGCAGGAGACCGGCCAGGGACGGCAGGCGTTGGCGGCGGGGCTGGATGCGGGGCATGGTGGGGTCTCCTTGTGGTGTTGATATTTCTCAAGGATATAACACCATAACCATCCCTGGAATTCCAGGGGGCGCGGTTTACGGCCCCGCCCCGGCGCTGCTATAAGGGGCGGCAAAACCGAGGATACTCGCCGATATGCCCATCTTTCCGATCCTTCTGATCCTGTTCTTCACCATCCCCCTGGTGGAGATCTACATCCTGATCCGGGTGGGCGGGATCATCGGGGTGTGGCCCACCGTGGGTCTGGTGGTGCTGACCGCCGTGCTCGGGGCCTATCTCCTCAGGCGCCAGGGCCTGGCCACCCTCACCCGCATGCAGCGCAACCTGGATCAGGGTGAGCTGCCGGCCAAGGAATTGATGGAGGGGGTCTTTCTGGTGATCGGCGGTGCCCTGCTGCTCACCCCGGGGTTCTTCACCGATGCCTTCGGTTTCGCCTGCCTGATCCCCGCCACCCGCCAGGTCATGGCCCGCTGGCTCATGCGCAGGGGGGTGTTCGTGGCCCGGACGCAGATGCACCAGGCCTACACCCGCCGACGCCCCGGTGCCGGTCCGGGTCCGGGGCAGGGTCCGGGGCAGGGTCCGGGTACGCCGGGTGGTCACACCATCGAGGGGGAATGGGAGCGGGAGCCCGAAGCCGGTGAATCCGGGGGGGAGCCGCCCCGCCGGGAGGACCCCGGCCGCCGGGACTGATCCGCGCGCTTCATTACCGGGTCGGCCGGGCCTTTTCAGGCCATTCCCCATCCCGCAGCATCGACTGTGGCACGTCCCCGTTGCCTCGGGATCTCCCCGGTGGGCCGGGATCGGATCGCTTTCCTTCGCCTTCGCCCCCGTCCGTATCCGGCAGTGACTGACCCCCGTCGTACGGCGGCCCGTTCTTTCCGTGCCCCAATGCCCGGGCCTTTCCGGGGGCTGTCCCGTGGTGGAATCGGGAACCACCCCGAAGACATGCATCTCCCCCCTTGACATGTCCCGGTCTGTTACTATTATTGGCACTCACCACCGGGGAGTGCTAACAGCCCCGGTCAGTAGACCTTCCAACCCGTCCAAACGACAACTCTTAAGGAGTCAAGGCCCATGAATATCCGTCCGTTGCATGATCGGGTGATCATCAAGCGCATGGAAGAGGAACGCACCACCCCCGGTGGCATCGTGATCCCCGACAGCGCCGCCGAGAAGCCTATCCGTGGCGAGGTGATGGCCGTCGGCAATGGCAAGATCCTGGAGAACGGCGATGTCCGCCCCCTGGATCTGAAGGTGGGTGACAAGGTCATCTTCGGCAAGTATTCCGGCACCGAGGTGAAGGTGGATGGCGAAGACCTCCTCGTCATGCGCGAGGAAGACGTGATGGCCGTCATCCAGGGCTGATCCGCCGGTCCGAGCCTGACCATACCGAATTCAAGATCGAGAGGAATCAAAGAGCATGAGCGCGAAAGAAATCCGCTTTGGTGATGACGCCCGCAACCGCATGGTCAAGGGTGTGAACATCCTGGCCAACGCCGTGAAGGTGACCCTGGGGCCCAAGGGCCGCAACGTGGTCCTGGAGAAGTCCTTCGGTGCCCCCACCGTGACCAAGGACGGCGTGTCCGTCGCCAAGGAGATCGAGCTGGAAGACAAGTTCGAGAACATGGGCGCCCAGATGGTGAAGGAGGTCTCCTCCAAGACCTCCGATGAGGCCGGGGACGGCACCACCACCGCCACCGTGCTGGCCCAGGCCATCGTGCGCGAAGGCATGAAGGCCGTGACCGCCGGCATGAACCCCATGGATCTCAAGCGGGGCATCGACAAGGCCGTGACCGCCGCCGTGGCGGAGCTGGCCAAACTCTCCAAGCCCTGCACCGACAGCAAGGCCATCACGCAGGTGGGCACCATCTCCGCCAACTCCGACGAGTCCGTGGGCGAGATCATCGCCGAGGCCATGGAGAAGGTGGGCAAGGAAGGCGTCATCACCGTGGAAGAAGGCTCCTCCCTGGAGAACTTCCTGGACGTGGTGGAGGGCATGCAGTTCGACCGCGGCTACCTGTCCCCCTACTTCGTCAACAACCAGCAGAACATGGCCGCGGAGCTGGATGACTGCTTCGTGCTGCTGTACGACAAGAAGATCTCCAACATCCGCGAACTGCTGCCCCTGCTGGAAGGCGTGGCCAAGTCCGGCAAGCCCCTGCTGATCATTGCCGAGGACATCGAGGGCGAGGCCCTGGCCACCCTGGTGGTCAACTCCATCCGCGGCATCGTCAAGGTGGCCGCCGTCAAGGCCCCCGGCTTTGGCGATCGCCGCAAGGCCATGCTGCAGGATATCGCCATCCTCACCGGCGGTCAGGTGATCTCCGAAGAGGTGGGTCTGTCCCTGGAGAAGGCCACCGTGGACGACCTGGGTCAGGCCAAGCGCATCGTGGTCACCAAGGAGAACACCACCATCATCGACGGTGCCGGTCGCGAGTCCGACATCAAGGACCGGGTCGAGCAGATCCGCGCCCAGATGGAAGAGGCCACCTCCGACTACGACAAGGAGAAGCTGCAGGAACGCGTGGCCAAGCTGGCCGGCGGCGTCGGCGTCATCAAGGTGGGGGCCGCCACCGAAGTGGAAATGAAGGAGAAGAAGGCCCGCGTCGAGGACGCCCTGCACGCCACCCGTGCCGCCGTGGAAGAGGGCGTGGTGCCCGGCGGCGGTGTGGCCCTGGTGCGGGCCCTGGAGACCATGGGCGAGGTCAAGGGGATCAACCACGACCAGCAGATGGGCATCGACATCGCCCGCCTGGCCATGGAAGAACCCCTGCGCCAGATCGTCTACAACTGCGGCGATGAACCCGCCGTGATCATGAACAAGGTGCGCGAGCTCAAGGGCAACCAGGGCTACAACGCCGCCACCGGCGAGTTCGGCGACATGATCGAGATGGGCATCCTGGATCCCACCAAGGTGACCCGTTCGGCCCTGCAGTACGCCGCTTCCGTGGCCGGCCTGATCATCACCACCGAAGCCATGGTGGCCGAGCTGCCGAAGAAGGAGGAACCCGCCATGGGCGGCGGCGACATGGGCGGTATGGGTGGCATGGGCGGCATGGGGATGATGTGATCCTCCCCTCCACCTGCCCTACCTAAGGCCCCTGGCCGTGACGAAGCCCCGCCCCTTTGCGGGGCTTCGTCATATCGGGGGCGGGATCCGTCTTTGCGGCCCTCACGGCCGACAGAGAGGGCAGGATGCTCTATTCTCTAGGGTATTGACCCTTTTCCCGTACGCCCCCTTGGGCGGCGGGACGGGGTTGCCACAGGCCGCTTTCGCCCACACGGGGTCTGGTCCGGGGGCGTCATCGCCAGTGGAATGAATCCAGCCCGAGGCGCCGGGAAAGAAGTAGGGCGCAGGGGCGGAATCGGGCTGTCATCACTCATCCGCTCAATATGTGAAGGAGATAATAAAATGCAAAAGAAGCTGCACAAGCCGATGATCGTCTCGGGCGGGGGGGCGCTGGCCCTGGCCCTGTTCGCCGCAGCGCCCGTCCAGGCCTCCACAGGCTACACCGTGGACCCGGGGGATACCGTGGTGCGGGACGGCTCCGGAGACTGCGTGAAGACCCCCCGCTGGGAGTCCGATCTGGCCATCGAGGGCTGCCCGGGCTATGAGGCCCCCGAGCGGGAGGAGCCCAGGGCCGAGGCTGAGCCCGAACCCGAACCCGAGCCGGAGGTGACCTACGAGACCGTGTCCCTGGACTCCGAGGTCCTCTTCGCCACGGGCAAGAGCGATCTGACCCCCGAGGCCACGGATGAACTGGACCGTGCGGCCGATGCCATCCTGGATGCCGGGGACCGTCTGGAACGGGTCGTGGTGGCGGGACATACCGACAGCACAGGCTCCCGTGAACTGAACCAAGGTCTCTCCCGCGACCGTGCCGAATCGGTCAGGGATTACCTGGTGGAGCGGGGCGTGGACGGTGATGACATCGTCACCGTGGGCTACGGTGAGGACCGTCCCGTGGCCTACAACGACACCTCCGAGGGTCGCAAGGCCAATCGTCGTGTGGAGATCCGTATAGAGAAGCAGGAACGTCGCGTCCAGCGTCGTTGATGCCGTGAACCATCCGACCGGCCGAAGGGGGCTGCGCCCCTTGGGCCGGTCCCACCCCCCCCATCCTGTACAACGGCAAACGGCTGCGTGCCCCGGCCGGATGATTTCCATCCCGAAGGCCTCTCTCATTGAAATGGATCAATAAGATCCTATAGGCTTTAATCCTATCGTTTTCGTAGGTTATGAGCCATGACCCAGGGCCATCCATCCCCCGCGGGCCGGGACCGCGGCATCACCCTCTCCATCGACGGCATGGGCTGCGCCTCCTGCGTGGGGCGGGTGGACGAGGCCCTGAGGGCGCTGCCCGGCGTGTCGGATGTCCAGGTGAACCTGGCCACGGAGCAGGCCACGGTAAAGGCCCATGAGGCCTTCCCGCCGCCGGAGGCGCTGCGCCATGCGGTGGAAGGGGTCGGCTACGGGCTACGGAAGCAGACCGTCGTGCTGGAGGTGACGGGGATGAGTTGTGCCTCCTGCGTCTCCCGGGTGCAGCAGGCCCTGGAGGCGGTGCCCGGCGTGGAGGGCGCTGCGGTGAACCTGGCCACGGGGCAGGCCCGGGTGACGGTGCTGGACTCACGGCTCACCGGCGCCGATCTGGCCCGCGCGGTGCGGGACGCCGGCTATGCGGCAGCACCCCGCCGGGAAGGGGCCGGGGCGGAGGATCGGGAACGGGCGCAGCGGGCGCGGGAGCTGGGCCATCTGCGCCGGGCCCTGTCCCTGGCCGCCGCCCTGACCCTGCCCGTGGTCCTCCTCACCATGGGGGGGCCACTGATCCCCGGATTCCAGGCCTGGGTGGACCGTGGGATCGGTACCCAGGGGCTGCATGTGCTGGTCTTCGTGCTGGCCTCCGTGGTGCAGTTCGGGCCGGGCCTGCGCTTCTACCGCAAGGGTTGGCCGGCCCTGTTGCGCGGTGCGCCGGACATGAATTCCCTGGTGATGCTGGGCACCAGCGCCGCCTACGGCTATTCCGTGGTGGCCACCTTCCTTCCCGGTGTGCTGCCCCAGGGGACGGTGCATGTCTATTACGAGGCCTCCATGGTGATCGTCACCCTGATCCTGGTGGGGCGCTACCTGGAGGCCCGGGCCCGGGGGGCCACCTCCGAGGCCATCCGCCATCTGATGCAGCTGCGTCCGCGCACGGCGCGGGTGTGGCGCGACGGGGCCTGGGTGGAACTGGATCTGGATCAGGTGCAGCCGGGGGACCGCATTCAGGTGCGTCCCGGGGAGCGCATCCCCGTGGACGCCCGGGTGCTGGAAGGGGATACCCACGTGGACGAGTCCATGATCACCGGTGAACCGGTGCCCGTGGCCAAGTCGGCCGGGGATGAGGTGGTGGGGGGTACGGTGAACGCCCAGGGTAGCCTCACCGTGGAGGCCGCCCGCGTCGGCAGCGACACCGTGCTGGCCCGCATCATCCGCATGGTGGAGGCGGCCCAGGCCTCGCGTCTGCCCATCCAGGCGGTGGTGGACCGGGTGACGCGTTACTTCGTCCCCGCGGTCATGGCCGTGGCCGTGGTCACCTTCGGGGTCTGGCTGATCCTCGGCCCGCAACCGGCCCTGACCCTGGCGCTGGTGAACGCGGTGGCGGTGCTCATCATCGCCTGCCCCTGCGCCATGGGGCTGGCCACCCCCACCTCCATCATGGTGGGCACCGGCAAGGGGGCGCAGATGGGGGTCCTCTTTCGCGGCGGGGATGCCCTCCAGGCCCTGCGGGACGTGGACGTGGTGGCCCTGGACAAGACCGGCACCCTCACCCGGGGCCGGCCTGAACTCACCCAGGTGGAGGTCCTGGGGGACCACCCCGAGGCCGAGGTGCTGGCGCTGGCCGGGGCCCTGGAGGGAAGATCCGAGCATCCCCTGGCCCGTGCCGTGATGCGTGGTTGCGAGGCCCGGGGGGTGACACCGCCCGAGGTGGAGGGTTTCGAGGCGATCCCCGGAAAGGGGGTGAAGGGGCGGGTGCGGGGTCATGACCTGTTGCTGGGCTCCCCCCGGTTCCTCGAGTCCCTGGGGGTGCCCGTGGCGGGGGCCGGTGACCGGCTGGAGGCCGTCTCCGCCCGGGGCGGCACGCCCCTGCTGCTGGCGGTGGACGATCGCCTGGCCGCGTTGCTTGCAGTGACCGACCCCCCCAAGGATTCGGCCCGGGAGATGGTGGAGCGCCTGCACCGGCTGGGGCTCCGGGTGGTGATGGTCACCGGCGACAACCCGCGCACCGCCCGGGCGGTGGCCGATGACCTGGGGATCGATCAGGTGATGGCCGAGGTGCTGCCGGAGGGCAAGGCACAGGCCGTGGCCGACCTGGGGGCCGATGGCGCGAAGGTGGCCTTCGTCGGGGATGGCATCAACGATGCCCCGGCCCTGGCCGGGGCCCATGTGGGGATCGCCATCGGTTCGGGCACGGACGTGGCCATGGAATCCGCCTCGGTGGTGCTCATGTCCGAGGACCTGCGCAACGTGGTCCATGCCATCGCCCTGTCCCGGGCCACGCTGCGCAACATCCATCAGAATCTGTTCTGGGCCTTCGCCTACAATGCCACCCTGCTGCCCCTGGCGGCGGGGGTCCTGTACCCGGCCTTCGGCATCCTGCTCTCCCCCATGCTCGCCGCGGCCGCCATGTCCCTGTCCTCGGTCTCCGTGCTCACCAACGCCCTGCGGCTCAAGCGGTTCCGGCCTGCTGCCGCGTGAACGCCGTCCGGGAGGGTGGATTTGAACCGGTTCTTGACAAGAGAATGAGAGGCATTATTATTGAAAACCGAGTGACGCTCTTCTCCTCTTCTCGCTCACTTGGGGGCCGGTTCCGGCCCCTTCTTTTTTGCTGTCATCGCCCCCTTGACCTGATCCCAGCCCCCGCGTGCCGGGAAACGCTGTGTCGGACTCTATCTGCCTGATAGAGTAAATCCATGGAAATCACCAATCAGATCATCCTTCTGGGCAGCGGCGTGCTGCTGGCCAGCGTTCTGGCCAGCGTCGTCACCCGGCGTCTGGGCGTGCCCCTGCTGCTGGTCTTTTTGCTCCTGGGGATGCTCCTGGGGGAGGAGGGCCCGGGCGGGGTGCAGTTCCGGGATGTCCAGATGGCCCACCTGTTCGGCAGCCTGGCCCTGGCCATCATCC
>JBKGXY010000018.1:0-24440 GCA_046546415.1 Ectothiorhodospira sp. | reverse complement strand
GGCTGGGTGGCGGGGGTCAGGCCCCGGTCCTCGCTGCGGAAGCCGCGAGGACCGGGGCAGGGGCTCAGTCGGCCTCGGCGGCCGGATCCGCCCCGTCTTCCGGAGTTGGCGCCCCCTGGGAAGCGGGTTCTGACGTCGGGGCCTGGTCGCCCCCGTCGCGGATCTCGATGTCTGCCTCGGCGCGCAGTTCCTCCACGTAATCCTGCAGGGCCTGGGTGGCCAGGACTTGTTCGAGGCGGTCGCGCACCGAATCGAAGTCCGGTGGGGTGCGCTCCCGGCTGTCTTCCCGCTGGATCACGTGCCAGCCGAAGCGGGTCTCCACCGGCTCGGTGGTATAGGCCCCGTCCTCCAGGCCCTTCAACGCCTCGGTGAACGTGGACACCATCTCCCCGGCGGTGAACCAGCCCAGATCCCCCCCGGCCTCGGCGGTGGGGTCCTGGGAATGCTCCCGGGCCAGATCCGTGAAGGCATCGCCGGCCTCCAGGGCGGCGATCATCTCCTCGGCCGTCTCCCGGTCATCCACCAGGATGTGCCGTGCCCGGTATTCCCGGGTATCCATGCCCTCCACCTGACGGTCGTACTCCTCTCTGAGCTCCTCCTCGGAGAACTCGAGATCGTCCACGAAGCGTTCCACCAGGGTATTCACCAGCAGGTTGGTGCGCGTACGTTCCAGCTGGGCCTGGACCTGGGGGTCCTCGTCCACTCCCTGGTCCAGGGCCTCCTGGCGCAGCAGTTCCATGTTCACCAGTTCCTCGATGGCGGCCTCCCGGGACGGGGCCTGGCCCGCGCCATGGCCCGACATCTGGCGGAATTCGATGAAGGACTGGACATCCTGCTCGGTGATGGGGACCTGGTCGATGACGGCCACGGCATCCCGTGTGGAGGGGGCCGATCCCGAGTCCTGGGAGCAGGCACCGAGGGTGAGGGTTACGGCGGCCGCCAGGGCCGCATGAGTCAGTCGGGTCATGGGATCTATGCGTCCTCTCTGGATCAGGGAAAGACCTTCTTGAAGGGCTTCACGGTGACCTGAGCGTAGACGCCCGCGGCCACGTAGGGATCATCGTCGGCCCAGGCGCGGGCTGCCTCAAGGGAGTCGAAGTCGGCCACCACCAGGCTGCCGGTGAATCCGGCCGGGCCCGGGTCGGGACCGTCCAGTGCCGGAAAGGGTCCGGCCAGCACCAGGCGCCCGGCGTCCTGCAGGGTCTGGAGGCGCTCCAGATGAGCGGGGCGCGCTGCCTGTCGACGTTCCAGGCTGTTCTCCACGTCCTGGCTGATGATCGCGTACAGCATCACGGTCTCCCCTGCAGGGCCCGGTTGGCATTGCAGGAGAGGGTAACGCAGCCCCGATGCGGAAAACAGGGGCCCCGGGATCTGATAAGATGTTGAGACCATAATCAAACCCCATGGGAGCGTTCCATGAGCCGCGTGTTCGAGATCCATCCGGTGACCCCGCAGGCGCGTCTCATCCGTCAGGCGGCGGAGGTGGTGCAGGAGGGCGGGGTCATCGTCTATCCCACGGACTCCTGCTACGCCCTGGGGTGTGCAATGGGCAACAAGGAAGGCATGGAGCGCATCCGTCGCATCCGTCAACTGGACGAGCAGTACCATCTGACCCTGGTCTGCCGGGACCTCTCGGAGATCGCCACCTACGCCAAGGTGGACAATGCGGCCTATCGTTTCCTCAAGGCCATCACCCCAGGGCCGTATGCCTTCATCCTCAAGGCAACCCATGAGGTCCCCCGGCGCCTGCAGCACCCCAAGCGCAAGACCGTGGGCCTGCGCGTGCCGGACAACGCCATCGCCCTGGCCCTGCTGGAGGCCGTGGAACAGCCCCTGATGAGCAGCACCCTGCAGTTGCCCGGGGATGAACTGCCGCTCTCCGACACCCGGGAGATCCGCGAGCGCATGGCCCCCCTGGTGGACCTGGTGATCGATGGCGGCCCCTGCGGACTGGAGCCCACCACCGTGATCGACTTCGAGGACGATGTGCCCCTTCTCCTGCGCCGGGGCAAGGGCGAGGTGCCCGCCGGGGTGGAGGAGGCAGGGGCCGGCTGATGGAACAGATCCTCCCGGTGATCGCGGTGGCGGCCCTGCCGGTGCTGCTGGCCATTACCCTGCACGAGGCGGCGCACGGTTTCGTGGCAGGCCGGTTGGGTGATCCCACGGCGCGGATGCTGGGCCGGCTCTCTCTCAACCCCGTGCGACACATCGACCCGGTGGGCACGCTCCTGGTACCCGCGGGTCTGTTGACCCTGAGCCTGCTCACGGCAGCGCCGCCATTCCTCTTCGGCTGGGCCAAGCCCGTTCCCGTGAATGTGAACAATCTCCGCCATCCCCGCCGGGGCATGGCCTGGGTGGCTGTGGCCGGCCCTGCCGCCAATCTGTTCATGGCCCTGTTCTGGGCCCTGATGATGAAACTGGCCCTGTTGCTGCAGGGGAGCCTGGACTGGGTGGCCGTTCCCCTGTTCTACATGGGGATCGCAGGGATCACCGTCAATGTCCTGCTGATGGTGCTCAATCTGTTGCCGCTGCCGCCCCTGGATGGGGGCCGTGTGGTGGCCGGGTTCCTGCCGCCCCGGCTCGCGGCGGGGTATGATCGCATCGAGCCCTACGGCCTGTTCATCGTCCTGGGCCTCCTGTTCACCGGTGTGCTGGGGGCCGTGCTCTTTCCGGCCACCGGTGCCCTGGTGGAGGGGATCCGCACCCTGTTCGGCCTGCCCGCCTGGCGCCTGTAGGGCCCGCGGCCGAGAAGATCATCCACAACCGACGTCATGTGTGAGGAGTCCACTTGAGTTCCCTGCCGACACAACACCAGCGGGTCCTGTCGGGCATGCGTCCCACGGGGCGCCTGCACCTGGGCCATTACCACGGTGTGCTGAAGAACTGGGTCGAGTTGCAGCACGCCTACGAGTGCTTCTACTTCGTCGCCGACTGGCATGCCCTCACCACCCATTACGAGGATCCACGGATCCTGGGGGAGAGTGTCTGGGAGATGGTGGTGGACTGGCTGGCGGCGGGGGTCAGCCCTGGTTCCTCCCGCATCTTCATCCAGTCCCGCGTACCCGAGCACGCCGAGCTTCATCTCCTGCTGTCCATGATCACCCCCCTGGGCTGGCTGGAGCGGGTGCCCACCTACAAGGATCAGCAGGAACGGCTCAAGGAGCATGACCTGGCCACCTATGGCTTTCTGGGCTATCCGCTGTTGCAGAGTGCCGACGTGCTCATCTACAAGGCCGGGCTGGTGCCGGTGGGCGAGGACCAGGTCTCGCACCTGGAGGTGACCCGCGAGGTGGCCCGGCGCTTCAATCATCTCTATGGTTGCGAACCGGGCTTCGAGGAGAAGGCCGAGGCGGCGGTGAACAAGATGGGCAAGAAGAATGCCCGCATGTACCGCGACCTGCGCCGGCGCTATCAGGAGAAGGGCGATGAGGAGGCCCTGGACGTGGCCCGGGCCCTGCTGGAGACGCAGCAGAACATCTCCCTGGGGGACCGGGAGCGGCTCTTCGGCTACCTGGAAGGCGGTGGCCGCATCATCCTGCCGGAGCCGGCGCCGCTGCTCACCAAGGCCTCCAAGATGCCGGGTCTGGATGGGCAGAAGATGTCCAAGTCCTATGGCAATACCATCGCCCTGCGGGATGATCCCGCGGATGTGGAGAAGAAGATCCGCACCATGCCCACCGACCCGGCCCGGGTCCGCCGCAGCGACCCGGGGGATCCGGACAAGTGCCCGGTGTGGCAGCTGCACCAGGTGTATACCGGCGAGGACGTGCACGCCTGGGTGCAGGAGGGCTGCCGCAGTGCCGGGATCGGCTGCCTGGAGTGCAAGCGGCCTGTGGTGGATGCCGTCCTGGCCGAACTCCACCCCATGCAGGAGCGGGCCCGGGAGTACGAATCCGACCCCAACCTGGTGCGCTCGGTGGTGGCCGAGGGTTGCGAGGCGGCGCGGGATATCGCCCGGGATACCCTGGAAGAGGTCCGGCGGTCCATGGGACTCAACTACCGTTGACCGCCATGGAGGAGGGACAGGTGCCCGGGGCCTCGGGCCGTCCGCCGTTCCCGGATGCCCTGGAGACGCAGGAGGCATCCGGGCCGCCGGTGGCGCGGATCCAGGGGGAGCCCCTGTGTGATCTTCCCAGGGATCTCTACATCCCGCCGGATGCCCTGGAGGTGATCCTGGAGACCTTCGAGGGTCCCCTGGATCTCCTGCTGTACCTGATCAAGCGCCAGAACCTGGATATCCTGGACATCCCCATCGCCGAGATCACCCGGCAGTATATCCGCTATATCGAGCTCATGCGCGAGCTGCGCCTGGAGCTGGCGGCGGAGTATCTGGTGATGGCCGCCATGCTGGCGGAGATCAAGTCGCGCATGCTCCTGCCCCGTTCCGAAGAGACGGAGGACGAGGAGGATCCCCGGGCCGAGCTGGTGCGCCGCCTGCAGGAGTACGAACGCTTTCGCCAGGCGGCCCGGGATCTGGACGACCTGCCCCGCCTGGAGCGGGATCTCTTCCAGGCGGGTGCCGAGCCTCCCCCCATGGAGCGGGTTCGCCCCCTGCCGCAGGTGGGTCTGGACGAGCTGCTGCGTGCCTTCTCCCAGGTCCTGGGGCGGGCCGAGATGTTCACCCATCACCAGGTGCAGCGGGAGCCCCTGTCGGTGCGCGAGCGCATGTCCCGGGTCCTGGAGGCCCTGGGGGCGGGTCGGCAGGTGGCCTTCGGGGCCCTGTTCACCCCCGAGGAGGGGCGCCGGGGCGTGGTGGTCACCTTTCTCGCCATCCTGGAGCTCATCAAGGCCCATATGGTGGAGTGGGTGCAGGCGGAGGTGTATGCCCCCATCTACCTGCGCGCCGCCGGAGAGGTGCAGGGGGGGGGTACGGAATGAGTCCGGAACGGATCCGGTGCATCGTCGAGGGGGCCCTGATGGCGGCCGGGCGGCCCCTGTCCCTGCAGGAACTGGAGGGGCTGTTCCCGGAGGAGGAGCGTCCGGGACGGTCTGTGTTGGGCCAGGTCCTGGAGACCCTGGAGAGGGATTGCGAGGGGCGTGGCTACGAGCTCCGTCGGGTGGGCAGCGGCTACCGCTTTCAGGTCCGGGAGGAGCTGGCCCCCTGGGTCTCGCGCCTGTGGGAGGAGAAACCGCCCCGCTACAGCCGTGCCCTGCTGGAGACCCTGGCCCTGATCGCCTACCGCCAGCCCATCACCCGGGCGGAGATCGAGGCGGTACGCGGCGTGACGGTGAGCTCCCAGATCATCCGCACCCTCACGGAGCGGGACTGGATCCGCGTGGTGGGCCACAAGGACCTGCCGGGGCGTCCGGCCCTGTTCGGCACCACACCGGGGTTCCTGGATTACTTCAATCTCTCCTCCCTGGATGAATTACCCACCCTGGCGGAGCTCAGGGCACCTTAGCCACCGGCTTCGTCCTTCAGCCGCGGCAGCAGCGCCGCCAGGTTGCAGGGGGGCGTGCGGCGATCCAGCTGGGGGGCCAGGATCCCGTTCCAGGCGGTGCGGCAGGCCCCGGTGGAGCCGGGCAGACAGAAGACCCAGGTCCCGTTGGCCACCCCGGCAAGGGCGCGGGACTGCAGCGCCGCCGCCCCGATCTCCCCGAAGGAGAGGCTGCGGAAGAGTTCACCGAACCCCTCCAGGGTCTTGTCCAGGAGCGGGGCCACCGCCTCGGGGGTGCCGTCGCGCCCCGTCACCCCCGTCCCGCCCGTGGTGACGATCGCCTGCACCCGGGGATCGGCGATCCACTGCGAGACCTCGGCGCGGATCCGGTAGCGGTCGTCGGGGACCAGGCGGCGGTCCTCCAGGGTATGGCCCGACGCGTGGATGGCCTCCACCAGGAAGTCCCCGGAGCGGTCCTCGGCGGGGCCGCGGGAGTCGGAGACGGTGAGCACGGCGATGGCGATGGGCAGGAACTCGGGCGTTTCGGACATCTTGGGCCTGTGGCGGATGCAAGGGGCTGTCAGTAAACTGGATCGTCCCGTCCCCTGACAAGGGGGCGGGTTTCTCCGATCCCTGAAACGGAACACGCATGAGCGAACGTCTCCATAAAATGCTGGCCCGGGCGGGCCTGGGTTCACGGCGCGAGGTGGAGCGCTGGATCGACCAGGGCTGGGTCACCGTCAACGGCCGCGTGGCCCGCGTGGGGGATCAGGCCGGCCCTGAGGATGAGATCGCCGTCCAGGGCCGGCCGGTGTCCACCCAGGCCCCCCAGTCCCGGGTGGTGGCCTATCACAAGCCGGAGGGCGAGGTGAGTGCCCGCAGCGATCCGGAGGGGCGGCCCACGGTCTTTCAGCATCTGCCCACCCTGCGTCAGGGGCGCTGGGTGAGCATCGGCCGGCTGGACCTGAATACCTCGGGGCTGTTGCTGTTCACCACCGACGGTGAACTCGCCAACCGGCTCATGCACCCCTCCGGGGGGGTGGAGCGGGAATACGCCGTGCGCGTCCTGGGGCCGGTGGAGCCGGCGGTACTGGAACGCCTGTGCAAGGGGGTGGAGCTGGAGGATGGACCCGCCCGTTTCGACGCCATCCGCGACGCCGGGGGGAGCGGGGCCAATCACTGGTATCACGTGACCCTGCGGGAGGGGCGCAACCGCGAGGTGCGACGCCTGTGGAACGCCGAAGGGATCACGGTCAGCCGGCTGATCCGGGTGCGTTACGGGCCCGTGGAGCTGGGCAGCGGGCTGCGCCTCGGGCGGTGGCGTGGCCTGGAGCCTGCGGAGATGAAGGTCCTCTACGAAGCCGCCGGTCTCAGGCCCCCGCGCCAGCGGGCCCCGCGCATGGCGCGCCCGCCCCGCACGCGGCGCGCCCCCCGCCGATGAGCGCCGAACGCCTGGAGCAGGTCTTTCGTCTGCTCCAGGCCCATCACGGCCCCATGCACTGGTGGCCCGGGGAGACCCCTTTCGAGGTGATGGTGGGGGCCATCCTGACCCAGAACACCGCCTGGACCAACGTGGAGCGGGCCATCGTCGCCCTCAAGGAGGTGGGGGCCCTGGAGCCCCGGGCCTTGCTGGCCCTTCCGGAGGAGGCGTTGGCCCAGCGGATCCGGCCCTCGGGGTACTACAACGTCAAGGCGGGCCGCCTGCGGGCCTTCAGCCGCTGGCTGCTGGAGTCGGGTGGGGAGGAGGCCCTGCGATCCTGGCCCACGGAGACGCTGCGTCCGGCCCTTTTGGGGGTGAAGGGGATCGGGCCGGAGACCGCCGACGACATCCTGCTCTATGCCTTCGATCGTCCGGTCTTCGTCGTGGATGCCTATACCCGCCGGCTGTTCTCCCGCCTGGGGCTGTCCCGGGCCGAGGCCCCCTATGAGACCCTGCGGGCCGAGGTGGAGTCGGCCCTGGGGCCGGATGTGCCGGTCCTGAACGAGCTGCACGCCCTCATCGTGAACCACGGCAAGTCCGTCTGCCGTCCCCGGCCGCGCTGCGGGGACTGCATCCTGCGCAACGACTGCCCTTCGGCGGGTATGGCATAGCCCTAGGCCGGAACGGGTAAGACCAGCCGGAGGTTCTCCCCGGTGGTGCCCCTGGAGTCCGGGCCCAGCAGGTAGAGGTAGGGGGCGATCATCGTCTCGGGCAGCGGATGTTGTTCCGGATCCTCCCCGGGGTAGTGGTCGATGCGCATGTGGGTGCGCACCGGGCCGGTGTCCACCCCGTTGATCCGCATGCGGCCGCTGCCCCGGTATTCCGCCGCCAGGATCTGCATCAGCCCCAGCTGTCCGGCCTTGGCCACGCCGAAGGCCCCCCAGTTGGCCCGCTGGCAGTCGTGGGTGGAGAAGACGATGCAGGGGTCCGGGGCCTTCTCCAGCACCGGCAGGACGGCATGGGTGAGCAGGAAGGGGGCGTGCAGGTTGGTGGTGATGACCCTGGCCCAGAGTTCCAGTTGGTAGTGGCGCACCGGGGTGAGGGCGCCGATCCACCCGGCATTGTTCACCAGGCCGTCCAGCCGGCCGAATTCCCGGTCGAGGTTGTCCGCCAGGTCCTGGTGGTCCTTGGCCGTGGCCCCTTCCAGGTTCATGGGATAGATGGCGGGCTGCGGGCCGCCGGCGGCCTCGATCTCGTCGTAGACCTTCTCCAGGCGCTTGATGACCTTGTCCAGCAGGACCACGGTGGCCCCGTGCCGGGCACAGGCCAGGGCCAGGGCGCGGCCGATCCCTTCGGCGGCCCCGGTGATCAGGATCACCCGGTCCTTGAGCAGGTCCGTTGCAGGCTGGTAGTCGAGCAGGGGATGTGCGGTCATGGGGTGGAGGTCGTTCCTCGGTTCGGTTGGCTCATGGCTCTAGCACATTGTACCCCACTGATGACCGCACCCTCGAGTGTTCCCGGCAGCCCCGTGGCGGTGTAGTCCCCCGCCAGCCACAGGTCCGGCAGCGGCGTGGCGTTGGCCGGACGCAGGGCGTCACAGTCCACGGTGG
Organism: Ectothiorhodospira sp.; assembly: GCA_046546415.1. Classification (GTDB taxonomy): domain Bacteria; phylum Pseudomonadota; class Gammaproteobacteria; order Ectothiorhodospirales; family Ectothiorhodospiraceae; genus Ectothiorhodospira. The sequence continues at coordinate 16,032 of JBKGXY010000018.1, read as the reverse complement.
CGCGAAAGGTGGCCTGGCGCTCCCGGATCACCCAGGTATGTTCCGGTGTCCCCCATTCGGGGAAGAAGAGCCCCAGTTCGGCTCCCACCTGGGCCGCCAGGGCCTGCCGGTCCAGGCGCATATGGGGACCGGAGGCGGAGATCACCACCGCCATGCGTCCGGGTTCCCCCACGAAGCGCCGGTCGAAGACCCACTGGCTTGCGGTGCCCAGCAGGCCCAGCAGGGGGGTGGGCAGGCGTGCCGAGGTCGGGTACTGGAGATAGACGGTGCAGATGGGCTCGGTCTCCAGGCGGCGCAGCCGCGCCACCGTGTCCGCCATCCCCGGCAGGGGAGCCAGCAGGCGCGCCGCCTCGGGATGGGGGGTGGCCAGCACCACCCGGTCCGCCGCCAGGGTGTCCTTGCCGCGCAGGGTCAGGGTGAATCCGCCGCCGTCGCGGCGGTGCAGGGTCTCCACCCGGGTACCGGTGCGGATGCGGGTCCCCCGGGCACTCAGCCAGCGGGTGGCGGGATCCGGCAGGGCGGCGCTCAGGGCGCCCCGGGGCATGAGCAGGTCGGCATGGCTGCGATGTCCGGAGAAGGCCCCGCGCAACACGGCGGTGAACAGGCGCGCGGAGGCCCGTTCCGGCGCGGTGTTGAGGGTGGCCACGCACAGGGGGCCCCAGAGGCCTTCGATGAGGGTCTCGGGCTGACCATGGGCCCGTAGCAGCGTGTGCACGGGGCAGTCTTCCTGTCCCTGCCATTTCATGATGCGGGCCAGACCCGGAAGGGCCTTCAGGCGGTGGATCAGGGGCAGCCCCCGGGCCGTGAGCAGCCCTCCCAGCAGGTGCAGGGGGGTGGGCAGGTAGAGGCTGGAGAGGCCGATGTCCGGAGTGCCCCGGCGCCGTATGGACAGGTCCATGGGCAGGCGCAGGAAGGCCGCGGATTCCTGCACCCCCAGTTCGCGGACGAGGCGCAGGGTCTCGACATAGGCCCCGAGCAGGAGGTGCTGGCCGTTGTCGAGGCGGGTGCCGGACATCTCCACCCCCCGTGCACGGCCCCCGGTGCGGGGCGCCGCTTCCAGCAGGGTCACCGCCTCGCCGGCCCGGGTCAGGTGCACGGCCGCGGCGAGCCCCGCCCAGCCGCCGCCGATGACACAGACCCCGGTGGGGTTCATGTCCGCTTGCCCCGGCGGTGACGCTGTTCCTGGCGGGCGGTGCGCCAGGCGATCCATAGCTTGCGCAGGGGGGTGAGGTGGATGCGGTGCTCCAGTACGCGGTAGCCGTCCTCGGCGATCTCGTCCAGCAGGGTGCGGTAGATGGCGGCCATGATGATGCCGCTGCGCTGGGCGTAGCGGTCCGCCTCGGGCAGATGGGTGAAGGCGCGGCGGTAGTAGTCCCGCGCACGGTCCGCCTGGAAGGCGAACAGGGCCTGCAGGCGCTCGGAGGTCTGCGGCCGCTGCAGATCCCGGGGGTCCACGCCGAATTTCTCCAGTTCATCCAGGGGGATGTAGATGCGCCCCCGGCGGGCGTCCTCCAGCACGTCCCGCAGGATGTTGGTGAGCTGGAAGGCCATGCCCAGGTCGTGGGCGTAGCGGGCGGTGTCGCGTTCCTGGTAGCCGAAGATCTCCGCCGACATGAGCCCCACCACGCTGGCCACACGGTAGCAGTACAGGGAGAGTTCGGTGAAGCTGGGGTAGGCGTCGTAATCCAGGTCCATCTGCATGCCGTCGATCACCTCCTGGAAGTGTTCCTGAGGCAGGTTGAACCGTTCCAGGCAGGGTTGCAGGGCCTGACCCACCGGGTGGGCGGGGCGCCCCTCGAAGGTCTCCCGTACCTGCTCGCGCCACCAGTCGAGTTTCTTACGGGCCACGTCGGGTTCACGGCATTCGTCCACCACATCGTCCACCTCCCGGCAGAAGGCGTAGAGGGCGGTGATGGCCCGGCGCCGCTCCGGTGGCAGGAACAGGAAGCTGTAGTAGAAGCTGGGGCCGCTGGCGGCGGCCTTTTTCTGGCAGTACTGGTCGGGGGTCATGGATCCGGATGCAGGTTGCCGTTGAGGGGATAAATTACCACAGGGCCATGGGGGAAATGGGGGCGCTGCGGGACGTTCACGCCCGGCCGGCCAGTGCGCGCAGGAGGATGAAGGTGAAGTCGCCCCCCCGCAGGCGGGGGCGTGAGAACAGGTCCGTCTCCTGGCGGCGCAGCCGCGTCAGGACCCGTCCGCCGGCGGCGATGATCAGGCGGATCTCCAGGCCGATGCGCCCCGGCAGCATGGCCCCGAGGGGGGCGCCCCGGTGCAGCCGTTCCCCGGCCCGCTGGAACTGGTGATGCATCAGGGCCCGGAAGGCATCGTCGGTGATACGGTGACGGAAATGATCCTCGCCCACGCCGAAGGCCCGCATCTCGTCCCGGGGGATGTAGATCCTTCCCAGTTCGTGGAAATCCTGCGCCAGGTCCTGATAGAAGTTGATCAGCTGCAGGGCGGTGCAGACCGCGTCCGAGAAGGCGATGCGCTCCGGGTCGGCCCGGTCGCACAGGTGCAGCAGCAGCCGTCCCACGGGGTTGGCGGAGCAACGGCAGTAGGATTCCAGGTCGGCAAAGTCCTCGTAGCGCCTCTGGGTGATGTCCCGGCGGAAGGCCTGCAACAGGTCATGGAAGGGGGCCGGGGGGAGGTGATGGACGGCCATGGCATGGGCCAGGGCGATGAAGGTGGGGTCGTCATCCGGTGTGCCAGCGGCGGCCGCATCCAGGCGCCGGCCCAGGTCATCCAGGGCCTGCAGTCGCGCCGCCGGCGGTGCGTTGCCCTCGTCGGAGAGATCGTCCCCGCGCCGGGCGAAGCTGTAGATGGCCGCCACCGGGCGCCGCAGCCGGGGCGGCAGCAGGTACGAGGCCACCGGGAAGTTCTCGTAGTGCGTCCGGGTCTCCTGCAGGCATTGACGATAGGCCCGGTCGATGGCATCGGGGAGAGGGGGCATGGATGAGTCGGGATGATGGGTCCGTGTCCAGTCTACCCGCAGGTGACCTGGACAGGCCATGGGCCGGGGTCGGGCCATCTATCCAGATGGAACGCCGAGGGGTAGGATGGGGCGCCATCGACACGGCAACCGTGTGCCCGCAAGGGGGATGACTGAGTGATGAGCCGGATCCGTTCGCGTCATCGACAGGAACCGCACCCCTCGTCCCGTGGGGGGGCGGCGCGCCGATCCGGCCCCCTTCCCGGATCCCCTCCGGTCCGGGCCGCCGGCAGGGAACGCCTGATTCGCCCCCTGAGGGACGGGGATGCCCCGCATATCCCCGATCTGGCGGCAACCTCCCGGGAACTGGAATGGATCTTCCCGGGGCTCCCCTATCCCCTGCGGCCGCCCTGGCTCGCCGGTGCGCTGGCTGCCTGCCCGGAGACGACGGTCTGCGCCGAAGGAGGTCGTGTCGTGGGGCTGGCGGCCCTGCGGGATCCGCATCCCGGAGGGGAGGCCTTTATCGAGCACCTGGCGGTGCATCCGGAGCGCCGCTGCCGTGGCCTCGGTACCCACCTGCTCAGGTCCCTGCTGCTGCGGGCCTTCCAGTACTATCGCTGCCACGAGGTCCATGCCCGGGTGTCCAGTGACAACATGCCCGCCACCCTGTTCTTCTATGAGGCCGGCTTTCTGCCCTACGGCATCGATGGGGTAGACGGCCGCGGGACCGTCCTGCGGCTGCGTCTGGGTCGCCGGGACCTGGACGAGGGATGATCCCCCGACGCTGACCGCCGTCAATTCCCCCGGGCGGCCGGACTTTGTTTTTTGCGTCATTTCATGGATCATTACGCGCTTTGTGCGGCGGTCTTCGGCCCGCGCGAACCCGGTCCGATGCCCACGCTGTGCGCGCTGCGGGGTATGGCGTGCATGATGGCCGGGGCACGCGGCGCCTCGGGGACGAGTCCAAACCACGGCAGGGGTATCGCCCGCAGGGCATGCCCGTGCGCGATCTGAGGCAGACAAGAACCGATATGGCTTTTACCTTTCCGTTTTCCGCAATAGTGGCGCAGGACGAGATGAAGCTCGCCCTGTTGATCTCCGCCATCGATCAGAGCATCGGCGGGGTTCTGGTCTTCGGTGACCGGGGCACGGGCAAGTCCACCACGGTGCGCGCCCTGGCGGCCCTGCTGCCGCCCATGGAGGCCGTGGAGAAATGCCCCTACGGCTGTGCCCCCGACAAGCCCGCCGGACTGTGCAAGTCCTGCGAGGGGCTGGCTGAAGGCGAGAAGCCCCGCGCCCACCAGGTGCCGGTGCCCGTGGTGGACATGCCGCTGGGGGTGACGGAGGACCGGGTCGTGGGGGCACTGGACCTGGAACGGGCCCTCACCCAGGGGGAGAAGGCCTTCGAACCGGGATTGCTGGCCCGGGCCCACCGGGGCTTTCTGTACATCGATGAGGTGAACCTGCTGGAGGACCATCTGGTGGATCTGCTGCTGGACGTGGCGGCCTCCGGCGAGAATGTGGTGGAGCGCGAGGGCCTGAGCGTGCGCCATCCGGCCAAGTTCGTCCTCATCGGTTCCGGCAACCCGGAGGAGGGGGAGCTGCGGCCCCAGTTGCTGGACCGTTTCGGGCTTTCCGTGGAGATCACGACCCCGGATGACCTCAAGACCCGGGTCGAGGTGGTGCGTCGCCGGGACGATTTCGAGAAGGATCCGGAGGCCTTCATCGAGCGCTGGCGGGAACACGACGTGGCCCTGCGGGAGAAGATCCTGGCGGGCCGGGAACTCCTGCCCGATGTGGGGGTGCCCGATGCCGCCCTGGAACGGGCCGCCCAGCTCTGCCTGACCCTGGGGACCGACGGTCTGCGCGGGGAACTGACCCTGATCCGCGCGGCCCGATCCCTGGCTGCCTTTGAGGGTGACCGGGAGGTCACCGATGAGCACCTCAAGCGGGTGGCTCCCCCGGCCCTGCGCCATCGGCTGCGGCGCAATCCCCTGGATGATGCCGGCTCCAACGTCCGCGTCGGGCGTGCCATCGAGGAGCTGTTCGGCGCATGACCGAATCCGCCGCCCCGGAACTGACCCCCTGGGAACTGGCCAGCATCGCCGCCGGGCTGTTCGCCGTGGATCCCGCCGGCTGCGGTGGGGTGAGCCTGAAGGCCCATGCCGGACCGGTGCGCGACCGCTGGCTGGAGCTGCTGCGGGGGGTGTTGCCCCCTGCGGCCCCCATGCGCCGCCTGCCGCTGCACATCGCCGACGGCCGCCTCCTGGGCGGGCTGGATCTGACGGCCACCCTGAAGGCCGGCCGTCCCATCGCCGAGCGCGGCCTGCTGGCGGAGTGTGACGGTGGTGTCGTGGTGGCGGCCATGGCCGAGCGCCTGACGCCGGCCACGGCCGGCCGCGTGGCGGCGGTGATGGATGCCCATGAGGTCCGCCTGGAACGGGATGGCCTGGGGATGCGTGTGCCCACGCGGTTCGGCGTGGTGGCCCTGGACGAGGGGGTGGCCGAGGAGGAGCAGGTACCCCATGTCCTCTCGGATCGTCTGGCCTTCCATATGGATCTCATCCCCGTGCCCATGCGCCAGGTGGAGCCCCCCCTGTGGACGGCCGAGGAGGTGGCCGCCGCCCGGGAACGGCTCTCTGCCGTGACGGTGGGGGACGAGATCCTGGAGGCCCTGTGCGGGGCCGCCGTGGCCCTGGGCATCGCCTCGCTGCGCGTGCCGTTCCTGGCCCTGCGGGCGGCCCGTGCCGCCGCGGCCCTGGACGGCCGGGAGGCGGTCTCCCAGGAGGATGCCTCCCTGGCGGCACGGTTGGTGCTGGCCCCCCGCGCCACCCGGCTTCCCCCCATGGAGGACGACAGCGAGGAGCCCCAGGAGCAGGAGCCTCCGCCGCCCGAGGAGTCCTCACAGGAGGAAAAACCGGAGGAGGACGACCAGGACCCCGCCGACATGGACAAGCCCCTGGAGGACCGGGTGCTGGAGGCGGTCCAGGCCTCCCTGCCAGCGGGCCTGCTGGCGCAACTGAAGATGGGGGCGGGCAATCGTTCCCGTTCCTCCACGCCCGGCAAGGCGGGGGCCCTGCAGCAGGGCAATCGTCGTGGCCGCCCCGTGGGCACGCGTCGTGGGGAGTTGCGGGCCGGGGCCCGGCTCAATGTCATCGAGACCCTGCGGGCGGCGGCCCCCTGGCAGCCCCTGCGCCGGGCCCATGCCCTGGCGGAGGACCCCGAGGGCAGCCGTCGCGGACCCCGGGTGCACGTGCGCCGGGATGACTTTCGCATCACCCGCTTCAAGCAGCGTACCGAGACCACCACCATCTTCGCCGTGGATGCCTCGGGGTCCGCGGCACTGCATCGTCTGGCGGAGGCCAAGGGGGCGGTGGAGTTGCTCCTGGCGGATTGCTATGTGCGGCGCGACAGCGTCGGCATGATCGCCTTCCGGGGGCAGGGGGCCGAGTTGCTGCTCCCGCCCACCCGCTCCCTGGTGCGGGCCAAGCGCAGCCTGGCGTCCCTGCCGGGAGGCGGTGGCACGCCCCTGGCGGCCGCCATCGATGCGGTGCGGGAGCTGGCCGAGTCGGTGAAACGGCGGGGTGATTCCCCCGTGGCGGTCTTTCTCACCGACGGGCGGGCCAACATCGCCCGGGACGGTGCCACCGGGCGCGCCAGGGCCACCGAGGACGCCCTGGCCGCGGCCCGCGAACTGGCGGCCCAGGGGGTGAGGACCATCCTGGTGGATACCTCCCCCCGTCCTCAGCGCAGTGCCCAGGAGCTGGCCACGGCCATGGACGCGCAGTACCTTCCGCTGCCCCATGCCGATGCCGCCACCCTCTCCAGCGCGGTGCAGACGGCCACCGGCTGATCGGGGACCATGGCGGGCGGCCTGGACTGGGAGCGGCACGGGGGCGACTGGCCCAATCGCCGCTTCAGCCGTTTCGTCACCGCCGGGGGGGTGTCATGGCATGTGCAGTGCCTGGGCAGTGGCCCCGCTGTGCTGCTCCTCCACGGTACCGGTGCGGCCACCCATAGCTGGCGGGATGTGGCCCCCCTCCTGGCTCGGCGTTTCACCGTCATCGCCCCGGACCTGCCGGGGCACGGATTCTCCCGGCCCCTGGGGCCGGGGGCGACGGTCTTCACCCTGCCGGGCATGGCCGCAGCCCTGAGTGCACTCCTGGACCATCTCGGGGTGGCCCCGGACTTTGTGCTTGCCCATTCCGCAGGGGCCGCGGTGGGGGCGCGCATGTGTCTGGATGAGGGGATGTCCCCGCGAACGCTGTTTGCCGTCAACGGGGTCCTGCTGCCCTTTCCCGGGTCCGTGACCCTGCTTTTCTCCACCACGGCCCGCATGCTCTCCCTCATGCCTGCGGTGCCGCATATGGTGGCCTGGCGGGCGGCGCAGCCGGGTTTTGTGGAGTTGCTGTTGCGCAGGACCGGATCGATGCCGGATGCCCGGGGTGTGGAGCTCTACGGGCGTCTGGTGCGCAATCCCGGCCACGTGGCCGCAGCCCTGCGCATGATGGTGAACTGGGACCTGGCGCCCCTGGCCCGGGACCTGCCGCGCCTGCCGGCGGAGCTGGTGCTGCTGGTGGGTGAGAACGACCGTACCGTGCCCCCCATGGAGGCCGCCCGTGTGCAGGCCCGGCTCCCCGCGGCGCGTATCCTGAAACTGCCGGGACTGGGGCATCTGGCCCACGAGGAACGTCCCGGCGAGGTGGTCCGGGTGCTGGAGGTTCATGCCGTGGATCCCGGGCCCGGGCCGGGTGCCTGACGGGGATCAGGTTTCCCGCTAGCACGGGTATGGGCCCCCTGCTAGACTGTCGCGCAAGTCCGATAATCGACAGGGTTAAACGTGTCCACCAGTCCCATGTTCCGTGTCAATGATGACACACGACCCCATGCGGTCGTGATCGGCAGTGGCTTCGGGGGGCTGGCGGCGGCCATCCGCCTGGGGGCACGGGGGTACCGTGTCACGGTGCTGGAGAAGCGGGACGCGCCGGGGGGACGGGCCTACGTCTACGAGCGGGACGGCTACGTCTTCGACGCGGGTCCCACCATCGTCACCGCGCCCTTCGTCCTGGAGGAGCTCTGGCAGCTATGCGGTCGGCGCATGGAGGAGGATATCGACCTGCGCCCCATGGACCCCTTCTACCAGATCCGCTTTCATGACGGCCAGGTGTTCAACTACTGGGCGGATATCGAGGCGGTGCGCGAGGAGGTGCGGCGCTTCTCCCCCGGGGATCTGGACGGCTACGACGCCTTCATGAAGGCCAGCCAGGCCAACTACAAGGTGGGCTTCGAAGGGTTGGCCCACGTGCCCTTCAACGGCCTTGCGGACATGGTTCGGGTGGTGCCGGATCTGGTGCGGCTGGGGGCCTACCGCAGTGTCTACGGCCTGGTATCGAAGCACATCCGGGATCCGCGACTGCGCCAGGTGCTCAGTTTCCACCCCCTGCTGGTGGGCGGCAATCCCTTCCGCACCACCTCGGTCTACTGTCTGATCTCCTTCCTGGAGCGCCGCTTCGGCGTGCATTTCGCCATGGGGGGCACGGGCAGTCTGGTCAAGGGGCTGGTGGGATTGATCCAGGGACAGGGCAATGCGATCCACTACGACAGCGAGGTGGAGCGCATCCTGGTGGAGGACGGCCGCGCCCGGGGGGTGCGCCTGCGATCCGGGGAGGAGATCGCCGCCGACGTGGTGGTGTCCAACGCCGATTCCGCCAGCACCTATCACGACCTGGTGCCCGCCAGGGACCGCCGCCACTGGACCGACCGGCGCATCGAGCGGGCCCGTTATTCCATGGGGCTGTTCGTCTGGTACTTCGGCACCCGGCGCCGCTATGAGGAGGTGCCCCATCATTCCATCCTCCTGGGGCCCCGCTACAAGGAACTGATCGAGGACATCTTCGAGCGCAAGGTGCTGGCGGACGACTTCAGCCTCTATCTGCACCGGCCCACGAAGACCGATCCCTCCATGGCCCCCGAGGGTTGCGACACCTTCTATGCCCTTTCGCCGGTGCCGCACCTGGGGGCGGACGTGGACTGGGAGACCCAGGCGGAACCCTATCGACGGCGGATCGAGGCCTTTTTGTCCGAAAGCATCCTGCCGGGACTGGAGAATGAAGTGGCGGTTTCGCATGTGGTCACACCGCGGTATTACCAGGATGAACTGAATTCCTTCCGGGGGGCCGGGTTCGGCCTGGAACCGGTGCTCTGGCAGAGCGCCGCCTTCCGTCCCCGCAATCGCAGCGAGGACGTGGATCGTCTCTACCTCGTGGGGGCCGGGACCCATCCCGGCGCGGGACTGCCGGGGGTCATCTCCTCGGCCCGGGTCCTGGACGAGGTGGTGCCCGATGCACGGACCATCCAGGGGGCCGCATGAACCGTTTCAAGGCACCACCGGCAGGGAGACCCACACGGACAGCCGATCTGGCCGCCTGTCGCGAACTGCTGTGCGACGGCTCCCGCTCCTTCTACGCCGCCTCCTTCTTCCTGCCCCGCCAGATCCGGGAGCCGGCCACGGCCATGTACGCCTTCTGCCGCCTGGCGGACGATGCCATCGATCTGGACGAGCGGGGCGATGGTCTGGAGCGGATGCAGGACCGGCTGGACCGCATCTACGCCGGTGTACCCCGGGACTTCCCCGCGGACCGGGCCTTTGCCCGGGTGGTGGAGCGCTTCGCCATCCCCAGGGCCCTGCCACAGGCCCTGCTGGAGGGGTTCGAGTGGGATACCGGCGGACGGACCTATCCGGACCTGGCCGCGCTGGAGGGGTACGGGGCCCGGGTGGCGGGCACGGTGGGGGCCATGATGACCCTGGTGATGGGGGTACGCTCCCCCGATGCCCTGGCCCGGGCCTGCGACATGGGGGTGGCCATGCAGCTCACCAACATTGCGCGGGACGTGGGGGAGGATGCCCGCAACGGGCGTATCTATCTGCCCCTGGAATGGATGCACGAGGAGGGGGTGGATCCGGAGGCCTTCCTGGCCCATCCCCGCTTCACTCCGGAACTGGGCCGTGTGGTGCAGCGCCTGCTGAAGGCGGCGGACGGCCTCTATGAGCGGGGCGCCGTGGGGATCCAGACCCTCCCGCCGTCGTGTCGTCCCGGTATTCAGGCCGCCATGGTGCTGTATGCGGAGATCGGCCGGGAGGTGGAGCGCAACGGCCTGGATTCCGTCTCCCGTCGGGCGGTGGTCTCCCCGTCGCGCAAGATCCGGGCCCTCTCCCGCATCATGCAGCGCTTTTCCGCGGAGGAACTGCAGGCCATGAACCGCATCCTGGCGGAGGAACCCCTGGAGGCCAACCGGTTCCTGGTGGATGCGGTGCGGGAGCAGCCCATGGAAGAGGTGAGTGTGCGTCCCGTCTCCCTGGCCATGGGGCGGCTGGAGCATCGCCTCATGTGGCTGCACAACCTGTTCCTGCGCCTCGAGAGGCGCGACGGCGGCGATGCCCCGGCCCAGCGGGGACCGCGTCAGCGATCCCCGGCGGCGGGTTGATCCCCCTCTAGCCCCTCGCGCGCCGCGGCATGCGAAAGGGCAGCATCCACTGCACCACGGGCGAGACGAAACGTTCCAGGGAAAGGCTCTCGTGGAAGGCGGTGACGGTCTCCCCACCGAGTGTCATGTCCACCAGCGAACGGGCATAGAAGGGGGTGTCCTCCAGGGTCTGCCGGATCCGGGCGCTTCCGGCGTCGGCCCGGGTGCCCCGCGGGGCCCGCCAGAGGGGGGCCGGGGGCAGGATCTGGCGGGGCGGCGGCTCCATCGCTGTGGCCTGGCCCCGGTCGTCGAACCGCAGGCTCAGCAGACGGTGTCCCCCGGCCCGGGTCTGTGCCTCATACAGCACCACCGTCTCCCCGTCCCCCGCGGGGGCGCGGGACCAGTCCCAGTAGCGGAATCCCGCCTCCAGCGGTTCATCCCCCCGGTTGCTGTCCAGGTAGGCATGCCCCTCCCAGTCCATCCGGGGGTGTTCCATGGTCACCCGGATGCGTCCTGACGGCGCCAGGGGGCGCCACCAGTGTCGCCCGTTCCCGTCCAGGTCGAAGCGGTAGCCCGTGAGGACGTCCGGCGTGAGGGTGATGGTGCCTTCAAGGCGCGAGGGCAGGGGGGCGGTGATCTCGCGGACATGCATCACCAGCCGTTGACCGTCCCAGTGGATGTGACTGGGCCCGATGGACAGGTGCCCGTCTTCGCGCCTCAGGTCGCCGCGGCCCCGCTCCGTCATGGCCCAGCGCTTGCCCCCTTCGCCGTAGAGGGCGAGGTTCACGGCGCAGTGGTGGTCTGGATCGGCCGGTCCGCGCCGGCGGGCCCGGGCGTAGTAGGGGGAGAACACGCTGCCGACGAAGGCGATGAGGGTGAGGCCCTGGCGGCCGTCGTCGCTGAGGGCATCCACATACCACCAGAGGTACCCCCCGGGGGCTACCGCTTCCGAGAACTCAGGTCCGCCAGCAGGGCCGATGCGGCAAGCCGCCCCGAGAGGGTGGCCATCGGTACCCCCGCCCCCGGATGCACGCTGCCCCCCGCCAGGTACAGCCCCGGGATCCGGCTGCGGGCCCCGGGCCGGTTGAACGATGCCCGCCATCCGTGGGTCGCCTGGCCGTAGAGGCCCCCGCCCGTTCCCGGGAAGAGGGTCTCGAACTGGGGTGGGGCGGTCACCACCGCTTCCGTTTCCGTGTGGTCCACCTGGAGTCCACAGCGTTCCATCAGGCGGAAGGTGGTTTCCTCGCATCGCGCGATCTCCTCGGGGCTGGGGGCGGAACGATCGCCCAGGGCCGGGGCGTTCACCAGACAGAACAGGCGATCCCCCTGCGAAGGTGGGGCCTCCCCGGTCTCCCGGTCACCACGGTCCTGGGCACAGACGTAGACCGTGGGCTCGGCCGGCAGGCGGCCGCGGGTGAAGATGTCCTCGAACTCCGCGTGATAGTCCTGGCAGAAGAATACATTATGGCGCAGTAATGGGAAGCCCCGGACCGGGGCCCGCAGGTTCCAGGTGATGGCCGAAAGGGAACGCTGCCGCCCACGGTCGGAGGGGAGGGCCTGCCGGGCCGGATCCCCCAGGTGGCCCCGGCGCAGGGCCGCCACGTCGGTGTTGCTGAGGACGGCATCGGCCTGGATCTCCTCGCCGTCCTCCAGGCGCACGCCCCGGGCGCGGCCCCCCTTCACGAGGATCTCCGTCACCGCCCGGCCCTGGCGGAAACGGGCGCCACGGCGGGCCGCCAGGTCCGCGAGGGCCTCGGGGATGCGGGCCATGCCCCCCTCCACCATCCAGACCCCTTCCTGCTCCACATGGGTGATGAGCATGAGGGTGGCCGGGGCCTGGAAGGGGGAGGAGCCGCAGTAGGTGGAATAGCGGCCGAAGAGCTGGTGGAGCCGGGGATCCCGGAAGTGTTCGCCCAGTGCCTGCCACAGGGTGTCGTAGGGGGAGATGCGCAGCAGATCCCCCAGTCCGCGCAGGCCGGCGCGCCCCACCAGGCTGACAGGCGTGGGGCGGGGGGACCGGATGAAGCTGTCCTTCAGGGTGAGGTAGGTGCGCCGCGCCCGCTGACAAAAGTCCTTGAAGCGGGCGGCCTCGCCGGGGCCGGCGAAGTCCGCGATCGCCTGTGCGGAAAGCTCCGGGTCGGCGTACAGGTCCAGGCATTCATCGGGGCCCCAGGCATGGCGCGCGATGATGTCCATGGGCTGGAGGGTCAGATGTGCATCCAGGGATTCGCCCACGGCCTCCATGAGTTCGTCAAAGACCCAGCGCATGGTGAATACGGTGGGGCCGGCATCACCGCGCGCCCCGTCCACGGCCACCTCGCGGATCTTGCCACCCGGATTGCGGGCCTTATCCACCACCGTCACGTCCATGCCCCGGTGCGTCAGCTCCAGGGCTGCGGAAAGGCCGCCGATACCGGCGCCGATGATCACGATTCTGGGGGTTTTCACGGCGTTCCCTGTCTCCTGGAGCGGGTTTTGACTCGGCCCGGGGTTGTGTCTATGCTGGCGTCATCCTATCGTGACAAGTAAACCTGACACAGAGGGGCTTAGGCAAACCATGGAAGCCACGACGCGAATCGAAGAGGCACTGGACCGGGCGCTGGCGCATGGTGAGTCCCCTGCCGGTCCACCCCTCCTGATCGAGGCGATTCGCTACGCGGTCTTCCCGGGGGGTGCCCGCATCCGGCCCCAACTGGTCCTGGCCGTGGCCCAGGCCTGCGGCGACGATGTCCCCGAGATCACGGACGCCGCGGCGGCTTCCATCGAGCTGATGCACTGCGCCTCATTGGTCCATGACGATCTCCCCTGCTTCGACGGGGCCGACCTGCGCCGGGGCAAACCCTCGGTGCATGCCGCCTATGGCGAGCGCCTGGCGGTACTCGCCGGGGATGCCCTCATCGTGATCGCGCTGGAGACCCTGGCCCGGGGTGCCCTGAATGCCCCCGTCCGCCTGTCTCCCCTGCTGACCACCGTGGGCCAGGGGGTGAGCGTTCCCTCCGGGATCATCGCCGGCCAGGCCTGGGAGTGCGAACCCCGGGTGGATCTGGCCGAGTACCAGCGCGCCAAGACCGGGGCCCTGTTCGCCGCCGCCACCATGGCGGGGGCCGCGGCCGCCGGCCACGAGCCGGCCCCCTGGCGTGCCCTGGGGGAGAAGCTGGGCGAGGCCTTCCAGGTGGCCGATGATCTGCGGGATGCCGTCTCCAACCCCGAGGAACTGGGCAAGCCGGTGGGGCAGGATGAGGCCCTGGACCGCCCCAATGCCGTGCGGGAACTGGGCGTGAAGGGCGCGACCGGGCGGCTCAAGCGGCTTCTGGATGAGGCCATGGCCTCCATCCCCGCCTGCCCCGGAGAGGAGGAATTGCGGGTATTGCTCCGCAAGCAGGCCGCCCGTTTCCTGCCCAAGGAGCTGGCGCAGCAAGCGGCCTGATCCGTCCGTGCACCGGTTCGGCAGGGGGAGGGACCCCGTGGTGCCATCCACCGCCCCGTGGCGCGGGGGGCTGCTCCGGTTGCGCAACCGCATCCTGGCCAGCCGTCGTTTCCAGCGCTGGGCTTCGACCTTCCCGCTGACCCGTCCCATCGCCCGCCGCCGGTCCCGCGACCTGTTCGATCTGGTGGCGGGGTTCGTCTATTCCCAGGTCCTCCATGCCTGTGTCCGCCTCGATCTGCCGGGGCATCTGCACCGGGAGGGTCCCCGGACCCCGGCGCAACTGGCGCAATGGATGGGGATGCCCGAGGAGAACGCCCTCGTCCTGATCAAGGCGGCCTGCGCCCTGGGCCTGCTGGAGCCCTTTGGCCGCGGGCGCTATGGCCTGGGCGTGCACGGGGCCGCGATGATGGCCCACCCCGGTATCGCCGCCATGGTGAACCACCACGCCATGCTCTACGAGGATCTGCTGGATCCGGTGGCCCTCTTTCGGGGAGAGCTCGAATCGACCCGGCTGGGGGGCTACTGGGCCTATGCCGGCAGTGGGCCTCCGGCGGCACTGGAGGATGAGCAGGTCACGCCGTATACCGAACTGATGTCGGTCTCCCAGCAGTTGGTGGCCGAGGAGATCCTGGAGGCCTTCACCCCCCGGGGCTATCATCGGCTCATGGATCTGGGGGGCGGCAACGCCACCTTCCTGGCTGCCGTGGGGGAACGGGTGCCGGATATCCGGTTGGTACTCTATGACCTGCCTGCCGTGGCGGAGCAGGGTCGCCTTCGCCTGGAGTCCGCCGGGCTCGGGGGGCGATCCGAGGTCGTGGGCGGTGACTTCTTTACCGAACCGTTGCCCCCGGGGGCCGACCTGATCTCCCTGGTCCGGGTGGTCCACGATCACGACGACGCCGACATCCTGGGACTGCTGCGCGCCGCCCGGAAGGCCCTCGAGCCCGGCGGGGCGTTGCTGCTGGCCGAGCCCATGGCGGGGACCCCCGGGGCCGAAGCCATGGGGGGTGCCTACTTCGGTGTCTACCTCTTCGCCATGGGGCGCGGACGCCCCCGGACCCCCGCGGAACTGGAGTCCATGCTGCGGCAGGCGGGGTTCACACGGGTCCGCCTTTTGTCCACCCGTAACCCTTTATTGACACGAGTCATGTTGGCCGAACCGTGATCCGGGGGAGGTGTGAGTTTGGGTTGACAACCTTTGGGGTCACGCTAGACTTACACGCATATTTCGCAGGGATAACCCATCCCGGGTCAGAAGGTTATGAAAGCGACCGCCGTCGTCATCGAAAAGCCCGAGCAGTTGGCCGTCAGCGAGTTGGAATTGACCGCTCCGGGGGATGCCGATGTGGTGGTGGATATCCACTGGAGCGGGATCAGCACCGGCACGGAACGCCTGCTCTGGTCGGGTCGGATGCCCGAATTTCCCGGTATGGGTTATCCCCTGGTGCCCGGCTATGAGTCCGTGGGGCGCATCGTGGCCGTCGGGCCGGATGCCGGGCGTGAGGTGGGTGAACAGGTCTTCGTCCCAGGCGCCGCCTGCTACGGTGAGGTGCGAGGGTTGTTCGGCGGGGCCGCCTCCCGGGTGGTCGTGCCGGGGGATAAGGTGGTGTCGCTCCCGGAAGGACTCGAAGAGCAGGGCGTCCTCCTCGCTTTGGCCGCCACCGCCTATCATGCCATCTTTCAGGGGCGCCCCCCGGAGCCCGTAAACCTCCCGCAGTTGATCGTCGGCCATGGGGTGCTCGGCCGGCTCTTGGCCCGCATTGTGGTGGCCGCGGGGGGCGTGCCGACGGTGTGGGAGGTGAGTGAGGCCCGCCAGGAGGGAGCCGAGGGCTATACCGTGCTGCATCCGGATCAGGATGAACGCCGGGATTATATGCGGATCATCGATGTCAGCGGAGACGCCGGACTTCTGGATGTGCTCATCGCCCGGCTCGGGCGCGGAGGAGAGCTTGTGCTGGCGGGTTTCTACAGTCAGCCCCTGAGCTTTGCCTTCCCGCCCGCCTTCATGCGTGAGGCACGACTGCGCTGCGCGGCGGAATGGCAGCCCGGAGATCTGACGGAGGTCAAGAAGCTGATCGGTGAAGGTCGGTTATCCTTGAACGAACTGATCACGCACCGCCATCCGGTCACCGAGGCGCAGCAGGCCTACCAGACGGCATTCGGTGACCCGCGGTGCCTGAAGATGATCCTGGACTGGAGGGGCGAATCG